>JAICJJ010000533.1 GCA_025928535.1 Thermomicrobiales bacterium | reverse complement strand
TCCCGAGCCTGCAGCGCGCCGCCGAATTGCAACCCGACGACCAGGACGTGACGTATCAGGAGCAGGAGACGTACTACGACGTGCGACATGAGGACGAAGCGATGATGGGAGAGCCGCTGTGAGCGCCGCGACGCGTGCCGCGCCGAACGGCCACGAACCGGGCGCGGCCGTCGCCGAACCGATTCTGGTCGCGGAAAGCGTCACCAAACGCTTCGGCGGCCTGGTCGCGGTCGACCGCATCGATCTGTCGATCCCGCGCGGCGCGATCGTCGGCCTGATCGGCCCGAACGGCGCCGGCAAGACGACCTTTTTCAACATGATTGCCGGCCTGTATGTGCCGAGCGACGGCGTGATCGCCTTCGAAGGTCGCCAGATGTTCGCGGGCGAAAACGGCAAGATCGCGTCGCTGCGGCCGGATCAGGTGACCGCGCGCGGCATTTCGCGTACGTTTCAGAACATCCGCCTGTTCGCCAACATGACCGCGCTGGACAATGTTCTGATCGGCATGCATCCGCGCCTGCATTCGACGCCGCTCGGCGCGATCTTGCGCTTGCCGTCGGTCAAGCGCGAAGAGCAGGCGGCGCGGCAGACGGGGCGCGAGTTGCTGGCCTACGTCGGTCTTGCCGGCAAAGGGGTCGAAACGGCGAAAAATCTCGCGTATGGCGATCAACGGCGCCTGGAAATCGCGCGGGCGCTGGCGAGCCAGCCGCGCTTGCTGCTGCTGGACGAACCGACTGCCGGCATGAATCCGAACGAAACGGCGCGGCTGACCCGCTTCATCGACCGAATTCGGAGCGATCTCGGGATCACCATTCTCCTGATCGAACATGACATGAAAGTGGTGATGGGCATTTCCGATCGGGTCGCGGTGCTCGACCACGGCGAAAAGATCGCCGACGGCACCCCGGCCGAGGTGCAACGCGATCCGCGCGTCATCGAAGCGTACTTGGGCGCGGGCGCATCGAAGCTCGAAGCGCGCGGCAATGGCGCGGGGGATGTCCCGCAAGTTGGAGTCTGAGCCATGACGTCAGCGCCCGTCGTCGAAGCCAGGAATGGCGCCGCGCCGGCGCGCGCGGCGACGATGCTCTCGGTTCACGACATCAACACCTTTTATGGGCACATCCACGCGCTGAAAGGCGTCTCGCTCGAGGTGGAGCAAGGCGAGATCGTCACCCTGATCGGGTCGAACGGCGCCGGCAAGAGCACGACCCTGAACACGATCGCCGGGTTGCTGACGCCGAGAACGGGCACGATCGAATTGAACGGACGCAGCATCGGCGGCGTGCCAGCGCACAAGGTGGCGACGATGGGCGTGGCGATGTCGCCGGAAGGCCGGCGCATCTTCCCCCGGATGTCGGTGCTCGAAAACCTCGAGATGGGCGCCTTCACTCGCGGCAAGCCCGACCCGGCCGACATGGAGCGCGTGTTCGATCTGTTCCCGCGGCTGAAAGAGCGGATCGCCCAGAAAGCGGGCACGATGTCGGGCGGCGAACAGCAAATGCTGGCGATGGGGCGGGCGCTGATGGCGCATCCGTCGTTGCTGCTGCTGGACGAGCCGTCGATGGGACTGGCCCCGAAACTGGTCGAGACGATCTTCGCCACGATCGTCGACATCAACCGGCAAGGCACGACGGTCTTGCTGGTCGAGCAAAACGCGCTGATGGCGCTGGCGATCGCGAACCGCGGCTACGTGCTGCAAACGGGCAAGATCGTTCTCGCCGACACGGCGCACAATCTGGAACGCAACGAGATGGTGCGCAAGGCGTATCTCGGCGAAGAGTGACGGAACGACAGAGAGCGAGGCGAGGTCAAGGAGCGCGCGATCTCCTCTCCCGTCATGCTGAGCCTGTCGAAGCATCTCGTCTGTTACGACCCAACGCCGACGAGATCCTTCCTTCGTCAGGATGACGATTGCGTCAGGATGACAATTGAGGCTGGACGGTCTCCTCGGGATGACGATCTGCGGCGCCGGCCTCGCGTTACGAAATGCAGGGAAGCGCGACGATGGCGGAGGCGGCGATTCGGCCGTGGGTGTTGCTGACCGGCGCGGCCGGACGGATCGGGACGGCGTTTCGGCAGGCGACCGGCGAGCGTTACCATTTCCGCCTCGCGGACGTGCGAACCGATGGCCTCGACGCCACGCCTGGCGACGGCCATCAGGTCGTGCGGCTCGATGTCGCCGACCGTGACGCCTGCCGCGACGCCTGCGCCGGAATGGAAGCGGTCGTCCATCTCGCCGCCGATCCCGACCCCGCGGCCGACTTCGCGTCGTCGCTCCTCGCCAACAACATCGTCGGCGCGCACAACATCTTTCTGGCCGCGCTGGAAGCGGAATGCCGCCGCGTCGTCTTCGCCAGCAGCATCCAGACGGTGCGAGGCTACCCACCGGAGCAGCCGATTCCGGTCGATGTGACGACCCGGCCGGAAAATCTCTACGGCGCGAGCAAATGCTGGGGCGAAGCGGCGGCGAGCGCG
>JAICJJ010000262.1 GCA_025928535.1 Thermomicrobiales bacterium | reverse complement strand
GGATGACGTCCCCTCGCCCGGATTGTTCATAGCGGTGGCGGACGGCCTGGCGGCACATTCAGGGTGATGTCACGATCTGGGGTTTCGACACGGGGCGAGGCGCGGCCTCGCGTCGCGGCACTCGCTTGTGAGATGCGGGAACGAGAGACCGTTTCGTTGTCGCGGAACGGTCATCGGTCGGGGCGACGACGCCCGTGCGGACGGACTTGACACGACGGGGATGGGGTGTAGGGTGCGACTACCAACCGTGACGGAAACGCCCGATGGCGATGATCCCGGAGGCGCGAAATGGACCCGTCCCACTTCGACCGCTTGGTCGCTGCCCTCGCTCGTCCCGCCTCGCGCCGCACGACCCTGGCTTCCGGCCTCGGCGGGGCGCTGGCTGGCGCGCTCGGCCGCCTCGCGACCGCCGCCCGCCCCAAGCATGCCGTCGACGCCAACACGTCGGCGCATCCCACCCCGGACGCGCCATTCCCGGGCGCCGTCGCCCCCCGCGATGCGCCCGCCGCCCGGGGCGGGGCGTGTCCGTCGGGGAAGAAGGCCTGCCACGGCCGCTGCATCCCCCAGCATCGCCATTGTCCCAAGCCGGGCGGCGGCTGCAAAGACAACGGCCAGCCGTGCCAGCACAACGGCCAGTGCTGCACGAACCAGTGTGACCAGGACGTCTGCGCCCCGTCGACGGGGTGCACGGAAACCGGCAGCGGCTGCCGCCAACACAGCGACTGCTGCTCCGGCCAGTGCCCCCCCCAGACCGGGACCTGCCAGGACGACTGCGGGGGGTGCCCGACGGGGCAGATCTGTTGCGGCGCTGGCCAGACGGCGGCGTGTTGCGACCCGCGCAGCTGCTGCCTAGCGGCGGGCGGTGGGGGAGGCGTGATGTGTTGCCCCCGTCCCACCTGCTGTTTGATCCAGAGTGGCCCCGTGTGTTGTTTGGGGATCTGCGAACTGCATAGTTCGGGAAACTTCTCGTGCCGATGAGCTGCGGCGAACGACGCCCGCGCGGCGCCGGGCTCGTGGACGGCGTGCGCCGGAGCGCCAGTTGGCTGCGCTCGGCCTCCACGAATAATCCGGGCTAGGAGTCGCCGCTCCTCGACTTCTCGACTTCTCGGCTCGTACTCCGCGACACGCCGCCTTTCGGGTACGCTGCGCTTGACGCGCTGCTCGACGATCGTCGGAGCGCCGGCGCGAGCGATGGAGGAGGTTCGATGAGCGCGGCGCCACGGAAGGGACCGTCGTTCGGCGATCGGATCGTCTACGGGTTGTACGGCTTCTTGCTCGGGATCGTCATCGGCATTTTGCTCGGCTGGCAATTCCGCTTCGTCGTCGGCACGGCCATCAATGTGCTGGCGGTCGTCGTCCTTGTGATCGTCGTCGCGGCGATCTACATCGTCTACCAGCGGTTTTCCAGCAAACGCGCGGTCGACATGGCGGTGCAGGAGCAGGCGCGGCGCGATCGGGCGGCGATCGACGCGGCGTCGCGCGTCCGGAGCGATGAGAGCGAGCCGCGAGCGTGATCGATCTTGACGGAACGTTGGTGCTGTCGCTGGTCGCGGTGACGTTTGCCCTCGGGTTGGCGATCGGCTTCGTCGGAGCGGGCGGCGCGGGACTGGTAGTCGCCTTGCTGACCAGCGCCTACCACCTTCCGGTGCACACGGCGATCGGCACTGCGCTGGCGACGATGTGCTTCGTCACCATTTCGGGCGCCAGTTCGCACATGCGCGAAGGGAATGTCGCGCCGGGGCTCGGGCTGGCGGTGGGACTCTCCGGCGCGGTCGGCGCGGCGTTCGGCGCCGGATTGAGTCAGGGCATCCCCGATCATGTCTTGCGGGTGCTGGCCGGCGTCGCGCTCTGGGTGTTGGCGTCGCGTGTCTGGCTCCGGTCGCGCATCAAGGTTGCGGGTTTGATCGATGACGGCGCGCCGATCGAACGGGTCCGGCCGCGCTCCGATTGGGCGCGATCGATCGGCCTCGGGACGAGCGGCGGCGCGGCGGCCGCGTTTTTCGGCATCGGGATGGCCCCGTTTCTCCAACTCGGCTTTCTGTCGTTGCTGCGGCTGCCGCTGCGGCTGACGGTCGGGACGACGATGTTTGCGCTGGTCTTCATCAGCGCGAGCGGCGCCGTCGCCTTGGCGCGCCACGGCGACGTGTCGTTGACCTATCTGCTTGGCACGACGATCGGTCTGGCGAGCGGCGCCTTTTTCGGAGCGCGCCTCACCCGCCGGGCGCCGCGCGTCCTGCTGCGCTTCGCCGTCGTTGCGATCCCGGTCGTGGCCGGCGCGTTGTTGATCTTTCCGGGAGCGTAGATTCCCTCACCCCTGCCCCTCTCCCGCCGCGGCGGGAGAGGGGAGACGGATCGCGTTCCCCTCGCCCATCGCAATGGGAGAGGGGCGGGAGTGAGGGTTCGCCCTCTATTCCCGCCCCCCGACCTGCACCTTGAGGCCGCTGCCGGCGCGGACGGTCTGGACCGCTTCGTCGAACTTTTCGAGCGGGTACATGTGGGTGACCATCGCCTCGGCGTTGACGGCGCCGGCGGCGAGGATGTCGATCGCCGGACCGTAGGAGTTGAGCACCGCCATCGAGCCGAGGATCGTGATTTCTTCGTTGTAGATCCGGTAGGCGTCGTAGCAGGCTTTTTCGCCGGGCGGGCAAACCCCGAAGAGGAGGAGTTTGCCGCGCCGCTTGACCGCGTCGATCGCCATCTCGGCGATCTTCGTCACGCCCGTCGCTTCGATCACGTTGTCGAAGCCGCGCGGCGCGTGAAAGCGGACTTCGTCGAACGAGGCGCCGAGCAGGTCGAAGCCGAACACGTCGTGGGCGCGGTCGAGCCGCGAACGGTTGATATCGACGATCGCGACCTGACTCGCGCCGTTGAAGCGGGCGACCTGCGCGTTGAGCAGTCCCATCGGACCTGCGCCGTAGATCAGATATGACTCGCCGACTTGCGGGCTGAGGCGGTGGAAGCCGCGCACGACGCACGAAACCGGCTCGATCAACGCCGCTTCCGCCCACGACATGTCGTCGGGCAGCGGGTAGAGGGTGCGGGCGGGCACGGCGATGTACTCCGAAAAACCGCCGCCGGGGTAGTCGGCGACGCCGATCGCGTTCCATCGCTCGCAGAGATTGCCCATGCCCCGCTGGCAAAAATAGCACTCGCCGCAATTGAGGGTCGGATCGACGCCGACCCGGTCGCCGACCTCGACGCCGACCACGCCTTCGCCGACGTCCACGACCTCGCCGCCGAATTCGTGGCCAATGATGATCGGGTATTTCACGGGCGGAAACTCGCCGGCGATGACGTGAATGTCGGTGCCGCAGATGCCGCAGGCGTTGACTTTCAGCAAGACCTGACCCGGCCCGGCCGTCGGGTTCGGAACCTCCTTGACCTCGACATCACCCGGCTTGTTGACGACGACGGCAAGCACTGCGCCGCTCCTTTCAGAACGTGGATTGTGGTCGGCGCCGCTCGCTCCTATTTGACCGCGCCCATGGAGAGCCCGCGCACAAGTTGTTTCTGCGCGATCCAGCCGAGCAGGACGATCGGCAAGACCGCCATCGTGCTCGAGGCGGCGAGCTTGGCCCAGAACAATCCTTCCGACGTGACGAACCGCAACATGAACATTGGCACCGTCGAGTTGCCGGTTGGCGCCAGGTTGAAGGCGAAAAAGAATTCGTTCCAGGCGAAGATGATCGACAGAAAGATGGTCGCGACGACGCCTGGCATGACG
Source organism: Thermomicrobiales bacterium (assembly GCA_025928535.1). GTDB lineage: Bacteria > Chloroflexota > Chloroflexia > Thermomicrobiales > UBA6265 > JAICJJ01. Next base: position 1,347 of record JAICJJ010000262.1, on the reverse strand, counting down.
ATCGGCAACAGGATTTGGATCATCTCGCGAAAGATGCCCGCGCCGTCGATTCGCGCGGCGTCGAGGATGTCGGGCGGCACCTCTTCGAAAAACGACCGCAACATCCAGATGGCGAGCGGCAGGTTCATCGCGATGTAGAGGATGATCAGCCCCTGCTTGGTGCCGAGCAGGTTCAGGCCGAAATGGAGAAATTCGGGGTCGCCGTCCCTGGTGTAGAGAATGTAGAGCGGGACGATGATGCCGGCCGGCGGCATGAACTTGGTCGAGATGAAAAATGACAGGATGTCTTTCCAGCGCCGTGTCTTGCGGAAGGCGAGTCCGTAAGCGCACGGAATCGCCAGCACCATCACGATCGCCGTGGAGACGATCGAGACGATGGCGGAATTCGCGAAGAACGGCGCGAAATTGATGCTGAAGACCTGTTTGTAATTTTCAAATGTTGGCTTGAAGATGATCTTCGGCGGCAATTCGACCGCGGCGCTTTCCGTCTTGAAGCCGGTGATGATCATGTAAAAGACGGGAAAGATGACAATCAGGCCGACGATCCAGGCGAGAATCGCCATGCCGGTCGATGCGCGGTCGCGTTCGTAGTTGTGCCCGCGACGGCGAAGGGTCATCGTGGCCATAGGTCAGGCCCCTTCCATCAACTGGTTGAGTGAACGCAACATCATGGTGATGACGATGATCGAGAGGATCACGACAATGACGCCAAGCGCGGCGCCGAGACCGATGTTGAACGCTTGACGCGTCTTTTCATAGACAAGATAGGGTAAGGTCGTTGTGGCGTTTCCTGGGCCGCCCTGGGTCATGATGACGATCGGATCGATTTCCTGAATGATGAACACCGTGCCGAGCAGCGCGCCGAGTTGCATGAACCGCGACAGATGCGGGATCGTGATGTCGCGGAATTCTTGCCAACCGGTCGCGCCGTCAACGCGCGCCGCTTCTCGGACCTCTTCCGAAATCGACTGCATGCCCGCCAACAAGATCAGCATCATGAACGGCGCCCAACGCCAGACGAGCACGGCGATGACCGCAATGCGCGGATATTCGCCGATCCAGTTCGGCGACGGGTGCCATGGCAAGACCGTGCGCGTCACCCAGTCGACGACGCCGAACGTCGGGCTGAGCATCTCGTTTTTCCACGTAAGCGCGGCGACGGCGGGCATGATCAGAAATGGGGTGATGAGGAGCGTTCGCACGACGCCACGACCCGGAAAGCGGTGATTGACCAACTCGGCAAAGAGCAGCCCGAACACGAGTGAACCGCCGACCGATCCGATGACGAAGATGATGGTCGTGACAAATGAGTCACGGAAGTCCGGGTCGCGCGTGAACAGGTAGACG
>JAICJJ010000338.1 GCA_025928535.1 Thermomicrobiales bacterium | reverse complement strand
ATCGACAACGCGCCGGAAGAAAGCGAACGCGGCATCACGATCGCGATCGCCCACGTCGAATACGAACCGGACAAGCGGCATTACGCCCACGTCGATTGTCCCGGCCACGCCGACTACATCAAGAACATGATCACCGGGGCGGCCCAGATGGACGGGGCGATTCTCGTCGTCAGCGCGCCGGACGGGCCGATGCCGCAGACGCGGGAGCACATCTTGCTGGCGCGCCAGGTCGAAGTGCCGTCGATGGTCGTCTTTTTGAACAAGGTCGACATGCTCGACGACGAAGAACTGCTGGAGCTGGTCGAACTGGAAGTGCGCGAACTCCTGAGCGCGAACGGCTTTCCGGGCGACGAAATCCCGGTGATCCGGGGCAGCGCCCTGGCGGCCTTGGAAGCGAGCACGAGCGATCCGAATGCCGCGGCCTATCAGCCGATCCTGGAACTCATGCAGGCGGTCGACGACTACATTCCGACGCCGGCCCGGGCCATCGACCGGCCGTTTCTGATGCCGATCGAAGACGTCTTCGGGATCAAGGGCCGGGGGACGGTGGTGACCGGGCGGGTCGAACGCGGCGTGGTCAAGCCGGGGGAAGAAGTCGAGATCGTCGGCATGGGGGAACGGCGCAAGGTCGTCGTGACCGGGGTCGAGATGTTCCAGAAGACGCTGGACGAAGGGCAAGCCGGCGACAACGTGGGGTGCTTGCTGCGCGGCGTCGAACGGACCGACGTCGAGCGGGGGCAGGTGCTCTCCAAGCCGGGGTCGATCAATCCGCACACGAAGGTGCAAGCCGAAGTCTACGTGCTGACGAAAGAAGAAGGGGGGCGGCACACGCCGTTTTTCCCGGGCTATCGGCCGCAGTTTTACGTGCGGACGACCGACGTGACGGGGGCGATCACGTTGCCGGCGGGGATGGAGATGGTGATGCCGGGGGACAACGTGCAGATGGGGGTGGAGTTGATCACGCCGGTGGCGATCGAAGAAGGGTTGCGCTTCGCCATCCGCGAAGGCGGCCGCACCGTCGGCGCCGGCGTCGTCACCTCCATCACGCAATAGAAATCTCACCGACGGGTTGGGCGGCGCTCGCCGCTCGACCCGTCGAATTCGAGTCGCGCGGACTCGCCCGCGCGAGAGGATGATGTACAATGGCCAAGAAATCGAAGGCGGATCGGCAGGTGATCACGCTCGAATGCACGATTTGCCGCGAGCGGAATTACACGACCGAAAAGAACCGCCGCAACGATCCGAGCCGGCTGGAACTGCAAAAGTTCTGTCCGCGCTGCCGCTCCCATCAGTTGCATCGGGAGACGCGCTAGACTTAACCGGACACGACCGCGTGGCGTCGTAGGGCTGTAGCTCAATTGGTAGAGCAGCGGTCTCCAAAACCGCAGGTTGCAGGTTCGAGTCCTGTCGGCCCTGCCAGACGATTCAGCCACGCGGACGGCGAACAGGGCGGCGTCGCGCGCGACGCCGCCCGTAGCCAGGTCCGACTCCCGCTTCTGACGACGGAAGGATTCGACGCATGAGCGCTCAGCGCCGGACGGCGACCAAGTCGCGGACTGCCCCCCGCACGCGGGAGGTTGACAATGCCGCGCCGGTGGCGGTGGCGCCAGCCCGGCCCGCCGCCCCGCGCCCGCCGAAGCCGGCAGCGAGCGAGCGGTCGGCCGAACCGAAGAGCGGCGCCGCGCAGCGGATCGATGATCTCAAGGAAAGCCTGCAGGAGACGATCGCCGAAATCAAGAAGGTCAACTGGCCGGACCGGGAAACCACGCGCAACCTGACCATTGTGGTCATCGGCATGACGGTGGCCCTCGGGCTGCTGCTCGGCGGGATCGACTTCGTTCTCCAGACTTTGTACACCTCGATCCGATAATCTGATCCTGCGAAGGAGTTTGTCGATGTCACCTCTGTCATTGCGCGAACGGCTGGCGGCCAAACGCGCCGCCGAAGCCGGTGAAGCGGGCGAAAAGCCGAAAGGCGACTGGTTCGTTCTCCATACGTATTCGGGATACGAAAACAAGGTGAAGCGGACGATCGAATCGCGCGTCGAGGCGCTCGATCTGACCGATCGCGTCTATGAAATCGTCGTTCCGACCCAGGAAGAAATCGAGATTCGCTCCGGCCAGCGGCATCAGGTTCAGAAGAAGGTCTTTCCGGGGTATGTGCTGGTCCGGATGGAGCTGGATGACGAAACCTGGTACGCGCTGCGAAACACGCCGGGCGTCACCGGATTTATCAACATCAACAACAAGCCGATCGCGCTGCGCGAAGAAGAAGTGCAGGCGATCATGAAGGGGATGACCGCCGAAGCGCCGAAGGTGAAGATCGCCTTCCAGGTCGGCGACACCGTTCGCATCACCGACGGACCCTTCGCCGATTTCCGGGGCGAGATCGACGAAATCAACCAGGAACGCGGCAAGATCCGCGTGCTGGTGTCCTTTTTCGGGCGCGAGACGCCAGTCGAGCTCGACTTTCTTCAGGCGGAACGAGAATCGTAGTTTCGGAAACCAGGCCCGGCGCTCGATGACGCGCCGGGCCGCATCGTGCGGGAAGGATTGCGATCGATGGCCAAACGAGTTCGCGCGTACGTGAAGTTGCAGATTCCCGCCGGCAAGGCGACGCCGGCGCCGCCGATCGGCCCGGCGCTCGGCCAGCATGGCGTGGCGATCATGAACTTCGTCAAGGAATACAACGAGCGTACGGCCAACATGGCCGGACAGATCGTCCCGGTCGTGATCACGGTCTACGAAGATCGTTCGTTCACGTTCGTGACGAAGACGCCGCCGGCCGCCGACTTGCTGCGACGCGCGGCTGGCGTCGACAAGGGCGCGTCGAACCCGAATACCCAGCGGGCCGGCAAGGTGACGGCGGATCAGGTGCGGGAAATCGCCGAATTGAAGATGAAAGACCTCAACGCGGTCGATCTCGACGGCGCGATCAAGCAGATCGAAGGCACGGCCCGCAGCATGGGGATCGAAGTCTCGGCGTAATGGGCGGCGCGACGCCGCATTCGTGGGAGGAGCCGATTGGCTCCGCCGGCACCACAGGGGAGAACGTCAAATGCCGAAGCACGGCAAGAAATATCGGGAAGCGGCGCTCAAGGTCGATGAGAATGCGCTCTATGCGCCGAACGACGCGGTCTCGCTGCTGAAAGAAATCAGTTTCGCCAATTTCGACGAATCGGTCGAAGTCCACGCCCGGCTCGGCATCGATCCACGGCAGGCTGACCAGTCCGTGCGGTCGACGGTGGTCCTGCCGCATGGAACCGGCAAGACGGTGCGGGTGCTCGTCTTCGCGACGGGCGAGGCGGAACGGATCGCCCGCGAGGCGGGCGCCGATTACGTCGGCTCCGAAGACCTGGTGCAGCAGATCCAGGGCGGATGGCTCGATTTCGACGCGGCCGTGGCGATGGCCGATCAGATGGGCAAGGTCGGCTCGCTCGGCCGCATCCTCGGTCGCCGCGGCTTGATGCCGAACCCGCGTTCCGGCACGGTGATCCGCAATCCGGAAGACCTGCCGCAGGTGCTGCGGGAGATGAAAGGCGGCCGCGTCGAGTTCCGCAACGACCGTACCGGCATCGTCCATATCGCGATCGGCAAGAAGAGCTTCACGCCCGATCAGATTCGCGACAATCTCTATGCTTTCGTGGACGCGCTCAACCGGGTCAAACCGTCGGCGGCGAAAGGAGTGTACGTGCGCTCCCTCGCGCTGAGTTCGACGATGTCGCCGGGGGTGCCATTGGATGTCGCGGCGACGGTCGCGGCAGCCGCGGAGGCGGTCGCCTAACGACCGGCTCCGCGTCGAAGACGACGCCAACACGATCTTTCCCCGGCCGAAGACCGCTGGGGCGGCTTGCCGCTTAATGTCCAGCCGAGGCCCGAGGGTCGCATCGCTTCGCACGGCCACGTGCGTTCGGATCGCCCCGGGTCGCCCGACCCGGGGCGAGACGTTTCCGAACGCTGACGTGGAAAGGAGGTGAATGGACATGCCAACTGCAGAAAAGGCGGCGACGATCGACGAACTGGCCGGTCAGTTGACGCAGGCGAAATTGACGATCGTGACCGATTACCGCGGGTTGTCGGTGACGGAGTTGCAAGGGTTCCGCCGCAATTTGCGGCCGGCGGGCGCCGATTT
>JAICJJ010000616.1 GCA_025928535.1 Thermomicrobiales bacterium | reverse complement strand
GTCGGGCAAGACGCGGTCGGCGATGTAGCGGTGCGACAGCAACGCCGCCGCCACCAGCGCCGAATCGAGAATCCGCACCTGATGGTGCGTTTCGTAGCGGTCGCGCAAGCCGCGCAAGATCGAAATCGTGTCTTCGACCGACGGCTCGCCGACGTAGACCGGCTGGAAACGCCGTTCCAACGCGGCGTCTTTTTCGATGTATTTCCGGTATTCGTCGAGCGTCGTCGCCCCGATGCAGCGCAATTCGCCGCGCGCCAGCATCGGCTTGAGCATGTTCGAGGCGTCCATCGACCCTTCGGCCGCGCCCGCGCCGACGACGGTGTGCAATTCGTCGATGAACAGGATGATCTGTCCGTCCGACTCCGTCACTTCTTTCAAGACGGCTTTCAAGCGCTCTTCGAATTCGCCGCGGAATTTCGCGCCGGCCACCAGCGCCCCCAGGTCGAGGGCGACGATTCGCTTGTCCTTGAGACCTTCCGGCACGTCGCCGCGGACGATCCGCTGCGCCAGCCCTTCGACGATGGCCGTCTTGCCGACGCCAGGCTCGCCGATCAGGACCGGGTTGTTTTTGGTCCGGCGGGAGAGGACCTGAATCACGCGCCGGATTTCGTCGTCCCGGCCGATGACCGGGTCGAGCTTGCCGTCGCGCGCCGCCTCGGTCAGATCGCGCCCATATTTTTCGAGCGCCTGATATTTGCCTTCCGGATTCGCGTCGGTCACCCGTTGCCCTCCCCGGATCGTCGTCAGCGCTTCGTAAACGCGCTCCCGCGTGACGCCCAGATTCGTCAGCAGTTTCGCTGCGGCCGAATCGGGAACCGACAAGATGCCGAGCAGCAAATGCTCGGTCGAAACGTATTCGTCGCCGAATTGCCGCGCTTCGGTTTCAGCCGCCTGCAGCACTTTCCGCAGCGCGCTGGAGACGGTCGGCTCGGCGCTGTATTGCAATGTCGGCGCGCGCTCGAGCGCCGCCGTCGTTTCCCGCTTCGCCCGCTCCGGATCGACGCCGAGCTTGCGCAAAATCTGCGGCACGACGCCGTCGCTTTGCTCCAGCAAGCCGAGCAACAGCGCCTCCGGCTCGAATTGCGACAGCCGGCGCTGTTCCGTCTCGCGCTGGCCGGCGACGATCGCCTCTTGCGCTTTTTCGGTAAATCGTTGTTGGGTCGCCATCCGCCAATCACCCCTTCCCGGTTCTCTGTTCGACCGTCGATCATCGCATCGTCGTCAACAAAATGGCTTGCATGGACAATGCCGCGCCCGCCCCCAAAGGGGTCGAGCGCGACCGCATTTCGGCGTCGCCTCAGCGGCCGCCTTCGTCGTGGACGCCAAGCATTGCGAGCACCGCATCCAATTCGTCGGCCAGCGCCGCGCACGCGCCATTCGGCTCTGCATTGGCCGCCGCCCGGGCGCGACCGCGCGCCTCGCGCAGGCGGTTGGTCAATTGCAGCGCCAACTGCACGCCGGCCAGATTCAGGCCGCGTTCGTCGACGAGATATTTGACCTGCCGCAAGCGCTCGATGTCGCGGTCCGAATACAACCGGAGGTTGCCGGTCGTCCGCGACGGCGCGATCAAGCCTTCCCGTTCGTATTTGCGCAGCGTTTGCGGATGCATCTCCAGCAGCCGCGCCGCGACGCTGATCACGAAAACTGGTTCACCGTGGCGCATCGCCATCTCGCATCGCTCCCGCTTGTCCTGACAAGATTATAAAGTTTGATACGTACCGTGTCAATG
>JAICJJ010000278.1 GCA_025928535.1 Thermomicrobiales bacterium | reverse complement strand
CGTCTCCGGATTGGCGGCGCCGTTCGTCGGTCGCTGGCTCGACCGCCACGGTCCCCGAGCGCTGATGACGGCTGGTTCGATCGCCGGCTCGGCGCTCGTGGTCGCCTGGTCGCGCGTGCACGACCTGGCCGCGTTCTACCTGATCTGGCTCGGGATCGGGCTGGCGATGTCGGCGACGCTCTACGAGCCGGCGTTCGCCACGCTCACCCGCTGGTTCGTGCGCGATCGCAACCGGGCGTGTTTGCTGTTGACGGTCGCCGCCGGTTTCGCCAGCACCATCTTTCTCCCGCTCGCCAACCGGCTGATCGACGCTCATGGCTGGCGCGGCGCCTTGACGATCCTGGCCGCGCTGCTGGCGGCGCTGACGATCTTGCCCCACGCGCTGGTGTTGCGCCGCCGACCGGCCGATCTGCGCCTGCATCCCGACGGGGCCCGTCCGTCCATCGAGAATGCGGCGCCGCCCACGGCCGAGGGAGCCCCGTTGCGGACGGCGCTCCACGACCCGGCGTTCTGGTGGCTGACAAGCGCCTTTTTCGCCGGCACGCTCGTCGCCGTCGCGGTCGGCGTCTACCTCATCCCCTTTCTGGTCGCCCGGGGCGACGATCCCGGCTTCGCGGCGGCCGTCACCGGGTTGATCGGCGCGGCGCAGGTGGCCGCCCGCGTGATCGTGACCTTTTTCGGCCGCGGCCGGCCGCACGCGACGCTGACTGGGGCCGTCTTCGCCCTGCAAGCCGTCGCGTTGCTGTTGCTGCTCGCCAGCGACGCGACGGTCGGGGTCGTCGTCGCCGTCCTGCTCCTCGGCGCCGGGCGCGGGGCGGTCACCTTGCTCCGACCCGGCATCGTCGCCGATCGCTACGGCATGGCCCATTTCGGCGCCATCAACGGCGCGTTGTCGTTTTGCCTGGTCGGGGCGCAGGCGTTGGCGCCGATCGGCGCGGGAATCGTCGTCACCCGATCTGGGCGCTACGAACCGGTGTTGTGGGGTCTTGCCGGCATCGCCGCCCTCGCGGCCGGCGCGATGTTCGGCATGGCCCGCGTCAAACGGGCGCCGGACGCGGCGACGTCGGGTGGAGCGCGGTCGGCGACAGCCGATTGAGCGCGCCGCTCACGCGAGCGGAACGGGCCGCGCCGCGCGCAGCCGCCGGGCGAAGCCTTCGGCGTGCGGCATGCCCACTCGAACCATGTCAGCCGCGACCTGTTCGTGGTCATAGGCGACGCGACGGTGATCGACGTTCCACGCACGGCCGTCCCAACTCGCCAGCGCGTAGGCGGCGCGCGGGTCGCCGTCGAACGACGAACTGACGGCGCCGACCGAGGTCAGACGGCGGCCGCCGACGACCCCGGCCGAGGCGTAGTGGATGTGCCCGTAGACGATGAGATTCGCCTCGGCGTCGCCAAGCAGCGCCAGCGCCGCCGGCTCCGGCGTTGGCTCCCAGCCGGCTCCCGGATTCGCTTCCAGAATGAGGATCGCTTCGACGTCGGTCGGCGTCGCGTGGACGACGAGGAGATCATCGGCCGGCGAGGTTCCGCCTGGCGGCGTCACCCGGTGAGAAAACGGCAATCCGGCGAGCCAGGCGGCATCGGCATGGCCAATCTGTTCGCGGGTCCAGGCGATGGTCGGGGTGCCCGCGGCGAGCATCGGCGGAATCGGCGGCGCGTCGGGCAGCAACGGCAGATCGGTGTTGCCGTAGATCGTCGGCGCCCCGAGATCGCGCACCCGTTCGAGCGCTTCGCGCGGCCGGGGGCCGAAGAGGGCGAGATCGCCGGCGACGACCATCGCGTCGAAGCGCTGCCCGTCCAGGTCGGCGAGGACCGCGTCGAGCGCGGCGGCGTTGCCGTGAATGTCCGAGATGATCGCGACCGTGTACGGCTGGTCCATGAGCGACCGCACCTCCTGGCTCTGAGCGTCGCGCTTATCCGGCGGCGCCGACGAGTTCGCCCCGGATGACGGTCACCGCCTGCCCCACGAGCTTGACGCGATCGCCGGCCAGCCGGACGCGCACCACCCCGCCGCGCGCGGACGCCTGGAACCCGACCATTTCGTCCTTGCCGAGGCGCTCGGCCCAGTAGGGGCCGAGGCAGCAATGCGCCGAGCCTGTCACGGGATCTTCCGGAATGCCGGCGGCCGGCGCGAAAAAGCGGGAGACGAAATCGAATTCAGGCGAATCCGCCCGGCTGGTGACGATGACGCCACGGGTCGGCACGGCGGCGAGGCGCGTCATGTCGGGCTTCGCGCCGCGCGCCGTCGCTTCGTCGGCGACCTCGACGATCAGGTCGAACCGATTGCGCCCGACGGCGACCGGCTCGACGCCCAGCGCCCCGATCAGATGCGCCGGCGGCGCGACTGGCGACGCCGGTTCCGCCGGAAAGTCGAGTTCGATCCAGTCGCCCCGCCGGTCGGCCGTCAACAACCCGCTGCGCGTTTGAAACCGGGCCTGTGCTTCGGGCGGGAGATGACCTTCGCTCCAGAGCACGTGCGCGCTGGCGAGCGTCGCATGACCGCAGAGATCGACCTCGAGCTCCGGCGTGAACCAGCGGAGATGGAAGGTATCGCCGTCCGGGTGGAGAAACGCGGTCTCGGCGAGGTTCATCTCGCTCGCGACCTGTTGCATCCACGTCGCGTCCGCCGGCCCGTCGAGGACGCAGACGCCGGCCGGATTGCCGGCAAACGGACGATTCGTGAAGGCGTCGACCTGAACGATTGATTGGCCCATCGGCAGATGCTCCGCTCTGCTGCGATCCGATCCGCGTCGGGTCGGCGAGCGGATCGATTGGGACTATGGCGCGCCGCGGGCGGAATCGTAGGCGAGCAACCGATCGCGTTGCCATTCTCGGTTGCCGGCTGCTCGACGCGGTCGAGATTCCCGTCGTCTACAAGGGGCGCAATTGATCTCGTGGGGTGACGTCCAGGTCGGCGCGCTCTCGATTGCAAATGGCGCAGCCTTCAGCGGGAAGGATCGGCGAATGGCGGCGGAGCCTGGCAAGCGATCGGAGCGGCGGGAAACCAATCGAATCGAAGCATTCAGCGACGGGGTGATCGCGATCGCGATCACCTTGCTGGTGCTCGAATTGCGGGCGGGGGAGCGGCCACCTGCCGCCGGTCATGCTGAGCCGCAGCGAAGCATCTCATGCTCTGTTTTGAGGAACGACGAGATCCTTCGCTGCGGCTCAGGATGACGACCGCTCCGGAGCCGCCGCGACTGCGCTCTTCCCGACTTCCCGACTTCCCGACTCCCTATCAGCTCGCCGCCTGCGCGGCGCGGCCGAGGGCGGCGATGCCGTCGAGGTCGTCGAGGCCGTCGAGCCATTGCAGCATGACCCGCTGGGCGCCGGCGTCGCGCAGGGCGCGCAGATGGGTCACCACTTCGCCGGCCGTGCCGGCGATGACGCCGCGCGCGCGCAACTCAGCCGGCGACTCGCCGTCGAGCTTTCGTGACAATTCGGCGTCGTCGCGGCCGAAGATGATCCGCGTCATCAAGGTGCGGCGCACGGAGGCGGGATTGCGGCCGCGCTCCTCGAGGAGGGCATCGAGTCGCTGGCTGAGCGCGGCGAAGGAATCGGGCGTCTGGTACGTGCCGTTCCATTCGTCGGCGAATTCGGCGGCGAGCGGCAAGGTGCGGCGGGGGCCATTGCCGCCGATCACGATCGGCGGTCCGCCCGGACGCGCCGGCCGTGGAAGCAATTCCGCCCCGCGCAGGTGGTAGAACTCGCCGTCGAACGTCGCCGCGCCATGCCCCCGAAGCAAGCGGGTCACGACGGTCAACGCTTCCCGGAAGCGGCGAAAACGGGCGTCGACGTCGAGCAGATCGAAGCCGAATTCCTCGTGCTCCCGTTCCTGCCAGCCGGCGCCGAGGCCCAATTGCAACCGGCCGCCAGAGAGATCGTCGACCGCGGCCGCGGTCCAGGCGGTGATGACCGGATGGCGAAACGACACGGGCGAGACGAGCGGGCCGAATTCGAGCGCGCGGGTCTGGCTCGCCAGCCAGAGTTGCGACGACCAGAGTTCGAGCGCGTCGAGATGCGGCCCCGTCGGATTCGTGAAGTGATCGGATCGATAGATGCCGGCGAAGCCGGACCGCTCGGCCGTCTCGGCCAGCCCCCGCCAACGTGGCCAGTTCAGGCCGTCTTGCCCTTCGATCATCAACGCCACATCGAATCGATCGCTCATCGCCCCCATTCCTCGCTCGTCCCGTCCAGCCGCGCCGCCTGGCGCCGCGCCGATTCTGGCACGTCCGCTCATTTCCAGCCGGCGCCGGGCGCGCTTCAATCCCGCTTGGGAAACATGTCCGGCACGGCCCGGTAGATCGCGACGTCGACATGCTTCGATATACCTTCGGCTCGGACGACGAACGCTTGCCGCAGCGCCGCCGGCAGGTTGGCCGCGTGCTCCACCCGGCGGCCGGCGCAGCCGAAGCCGCGGGCGATGGCGGCGATGTCGAGATGCGGCAGATCGAGCCCGGGAATCCGGTCGCCATGCTGTCCGAAGGCGGCGAACGCTTTCAGGATCGCGTATTGCCCGTTGTTGAGGACGACGAAGACGACCGGCGCCCGCTCGTGGGCAGCGGTCCAGAGCGCCTGGACGGCGTACATCGCCGCGCCGTCGCCGACGACGCAGACGACCGGCTGCGACGGCCGCGCCAACTGGACGCCGACCGCGGCCGGCACGGCGTAGCCAAGGCCGCCGCTGCCGGTCGCGAAATAGCCGGATGGCTGGGCGATCCGGATCTGGTCGTAAAACGGACCGCGATTCGACGCCGATTCTTCGACCACGATCGTGTCGGCCGGCATCGTCGCCGCCAGCGTTTGCAACACGTAGGCGGCCGACATCGGCTCCGTCGCTGGCGCCACGGCCGGCGCGGGCCGCTTTGGCGTGGCCCGTTCGGGCGTTG
>JAICJJ010000271.1 GCA_025928535.1 Thermomicrobiales bacterium | reverse complement strand
CCCCAACTCGACCGTCCCGACCGGGTCGACGCCCTGACCGATTTTCTGGCGCCGGTCGTCGACGATCTCTTGCGCCGGATCGAAGGCGACGAATTCACGACCTCCGAATTCATCTCCGTGCTGCAGTCCGACCCGGACGCGGCGGCCGCCTACGACGAAGCGTTGCGGCAATGGGGCGAAGGCGAGCGCTACGCCAAAATGGTCGTCCATGGCCAGGTGATTCCGGCCGCATTGCGCCGCTCGGGCCGGGTCGAATGGGCGGGATTCGCCTATGGCGAAGACGATCCGTATGCCGTGCCGGCGCGTTGGCTGCTGTTGCCCGACCGTCATGATTCCCGGTAGCCTGCCGCCATCGACGCGGGGATCGCCGAACATAGACATAAGGACTCCGTACACCTACCATTCCATCGGCGCGCACGCAACCGGGCGACATGTCCGGTTGGCCGCCAGACGAGGGGCAACGGCCCCTGCTCTACCAGAAACGGATGAATGCGCATGCCAAACGACGGTCGCAAGCGCGTGACGCCCATGCAGCGGCTGCCTGACAACGACAAGGACGCCGACCGCGGCAACGGGCGCAAGCCAGGGTTCAATTTTCCGAAGGGGACGCGCCCCGGCAAGGGGCGGCCCCGGATTCCGCCCTGGGTGATCGGCGCGGTCTTTCTCGCGCTGGTCGCCTATCAGCTCTGGTCGATGTTCGAACCGCAACGGGACGGCGACCGGATCCAGACGCCCTATTCGGTGGTTTCCGCGCAGATTCAAAGCGGCAACGTCAGCGACGTCACGCTCACCGACACCCGGATCGACGCCAACCTGAAGCAGCCGATCAATTGGGACCGCCAGAACAATCAGGTCGTCGCCGAGGCGCCGAGTTCGTCGCCGTCGATCGTGCAGACCGAGCATCTGCGCGCGACGTTGCCGCCGATCGACAATCCGCAATTGCTCTCGCAGTTGCAGCAGCACAACGTGACGGTCAACGCCGAGAGCGACAACGGGTCGTTGCTCTCGACGATCTTCGTCACCTTGCTGCCGTTCCTGCTCATCATCGGCCTGATCTTCTTCATGGGGCGGCAGATGAGCCGCGGCCAGCAAAACGTCTTCGGCTTCGGCCGCTCGCGCGCTCGCCAGCACGATCCGGAACGGCCGCAGGTGACGTTCGCCGACGTGGCGGGCGAAGAAGAAGCCAAGCGGGAATTGACCGAGGTGGTCGATTTTCTCCGCAACCCGGCCAAATACCATCAACTCGGCGCGCGTTTGCCGCGCGGCATCCTGCTGGTTGGCCCGCCGGGCACCGGCAAGACGCTGACGGCGCGCGCGGTGGCGGGCGAAGCCGGGGTGCCGTTTTTCAGCGTCTCGGCGTCGGAATTCGTCGAGATGTTCGTCGGCGTCGGCGCCAGCCGGGTGCGCGATCTGTTCGACAAGGCGAAGCAAAACGCGCCGGCGATCATCTTCGTCGATGAACTCGACGCCGTCGGCCGCCAGCGTTTCGCCGGACTCGGCGGCTCCAACGACGAGCGCGAGCAGACGCTGAACCAGTTGCTCGTCGAGATGGACGGATTCGAGACCAATCAGGAAGTGATCGTCATGGCCGCCACGAACCGGCCGGACGTGCTCGATCCGGCGCTGCTGCGGCCGGGCCGGTTCGACCGGCAGGTGACCGTCGGCTTGCCCGACCGCATCGGGCGCGAAGCGATCCTGAACATCCACACGCGCGGCTTGCCGCTCGCCGCGGATGTCGACAAGGCGTCGATCGCGAAGGGAACGACCGGCTTTTCCGGTGCCGATCTGGCCAATCTCGTCAACGAGGCGGCGCTGACGGCGGCGCGGCGCAACCGCAAGGAGATCACCGCGCCCGATTTCGAGGAGGCGCTGGACAAGATTCTCCTCGGCACCACGCGCACCGGCCTGATGAACGCCAAGGAACGGGAAGTGGTCGCCTATCACGAAGCGGGTCACGCCCTCGTCGCGCATTTCACGCCGGGAGCCGATCCGCTGCGCAAGGTGAGCATCGTGCCGCGCGGGCGGGCGCTCGGCGTGACGGTGCAGATGCCGGAAGAAGACCGGCACAACTACAGTCGGACGTATCTGCTCGGCCGTCTGGCGATGCTGCTCGGCGGGCGCGGCGCCGAGATGGTCGTCTACGACGAGGTGACGACCGGCGCCGAAAACGACCTGAAAGAAGCGACCAACTTGGCGCGGCGCATGGTCGGCCTCTGGGGGATGAGCCAGGACGTCGGGCCGGTCTATCTCGGCACCGGCGAAGAGCATGTCTTCCTCGGCCGTGAAATCGTCCAGGACAAGGCGTTTTCCGACGCCACCGCGCAACGGCTGGACCTGGCGGTGCGCGAGATGATCGAAACGGCGCTGCACACGGCGGTCGGTCTCAACTCGCGTTTCCGGCCGAAACTGGACGCGTTGGTGGCGGCGTTGCTCGAGCGGGAAACGCTGGACGCGAAAGAGGTGGTCGCCATCTTCGGCTCGCCCGGCGTGCCGGAAGACACCGAAGCCGGCATGACGCCGCAACACGAATCGACGATCGAAGAAAGCGGAACGCTGGTCGCCGCTTCGGGCAACGACGGCTGATCATCGAGGTCGATCGCAGCGCATACAAACGACGCCCCCTCCGCGATGGAGGGGGCGTCGCGCTATTGAGGGCGAATCGACGGCGCTATGAGCGGTAGAGCGTCGTCACGGCGCCGACGCGGCCGTACATCCAGAAGGCGAGCGGAATGCCGACGATCGACAAGACCAGCAGGTAAGCGAGTCCCATCCAGATGCCGGAAAACCACCAGCCGATGAAGACGAAATAGAGCGCCCGCACCAGGAAGGATCGCTGCTGCGTCAACGGCACGAGATCGCCGCCGACAACCTCGAACCGTTGCTCCTGCGCCCGGAGGGTGATGAAGGTCGGCAGCCGGTTGATCAGCCAGAGGCCGAACGGCATGCCGATGATCGTCGCATTCAGCGCCCAGGCGACGGCGGAGAGAACCCCGCCGAGCCACCAGCCGACCAGAATGAACCAGATCACCCGCAAGATGATGTTCGGCGCCGGACGATCGACGATGACGGGCGCGGACGATGCGGTCATGATGCTCCTCCTCAGCCCGTCGCCTGTGCGGTCCCGATTGTGCCGAGGCGGCGGCCCAGTTCCGTGAACGTTTCCGCCAGCGTCGCGACGACCCGGTCGCACTCGTCCCGCGTGATGACGAGCGGCGGGCAAAGTTGCGTCGTCGGGTCATTGCGGCCGTCGTTGCGGACGATCAGGCCGCGGTCGCGCATGGCGTCGGACAGCCATTCGAGTAGGCCGTCGTCGCGAAACGTCGCTTTCGTTGCCTTGTCGGCGACGAGTTCGACGCCGAGGAAGAGGCCGGCGCCGCGAATGTCGCCGACGTTCGGATGGTCGCCGAGGGCGGCTTCCAGTTCCGAGCGGAGGTAGGCGCCGGTTTCCCTGGCGCGACCCGGCAGATCCTCTTCGAGCATGATGTCGAGGTTGGCGTTCGCGGCGGCGCAGGCGACCGGATGGCCGCCGAAGGTGAGGCCGTGCATGAATCCTTCAGTCCGCGCCGCGGCGACGGGAGCCGGCAGATCGGGCGGCGCCGATTCGTTGATGAATTCGTCGGCGATCGATTTGCGGACGAGCACGGCGCCGAGCGGCGCGTAGGACGACGTGATTCCCTTGGCGGTGGTGATGACGTCCGGCTCGACGCCGAAGTAGGTCGAACCGAACAACTCGCCGAGCCGGCCGAAGCCGCAAATCACCTCATCCATGATCATGACGATGCCGGTGTCGTCGCACAATTTGCGAATCTTCCTGAAATAGTCCATCGAACCGGGCGGGATGCAGCCGCCGGCGTTTTGCACCGGCTCGGTGATGATCGCCGCGACCTGATCGGGGCCTTCGAATTCGACCAGCCGTTCGATTTCGTCGTAGCACATCAGGTTGCAGGCCGGGGCGTCACCGCAATAAGGGCAGCGATAGCGGTGCGACATTGGCGCGTGCCGCGCGCCCGGCACGAGGGGGCCGAAGACGGAGCGATACGACGTCAGGCCATTGACCGAGAGCGCGCCGATGGTGGTACCGTGCCAGGCGACTCGGCGCGAAATCGTTTTCCAGCGATGGGGGTAGCCGCGCGCGGTCTGCAGTTGCTTGGCGAGTTTGAGGGCCGTTTCGACCGATTCCGATCCGCCCGAGGTGAAAAAGACGCGGGCCTCGCCGCCGAGGGGCGCCAAATCGCCAAGCCGGTCGGCGAGCGTCGCCGCCGGCACGCTGGTGTAGCCGAAGGGGTTGATGAACGGCAGCGCCATCGCCTGCTCCGCCATCGCCTCGACGATGCGGCGGCGGCCATACCCAGCGTTCACCGAGTAGATGCCGGCCAGAAGATCGAGATAGGGCGTGCCGTTGGCGTCCCAAACCGTCGAGCCATCGCCTTTGACGAGGACGAACGGCCGATGCTCCGGTTCGAAATAGGGAGCCATCTGGGTGCTGTGCAACCAGACATTGTCGCGAATCGCCTCGCGCATCCGGTCGGCGTCGAATCCGGGCGCGTGCTGGGTCGTCGAAGCGCTTGCGGTCATGCTCTTCCTCCTGAGCGGCAATGCGCCATGTTTCAGGCGCTTTCGACGATTCTAGATGAGGCGGCTCCGGACTGCTGGGAGCGTGTCAACGCTATGCGCAGGAGAGGTGGTAGTGGCACGGCATGCCGTGCCCGATCGGCCGCAAGGCCGATGAGCGTTGCTGGGCGAATGGATCGTGGCCCTCCGGGCCACCGGGCACGGCATGCCGTGCCCCTACCGGCGTGGGCGCCGCAAAACGTTGACGCGCGGCTCCGGACTGCTGGCCAGGTTGCGCGCCTGCCGAACCGCGCTATGCTGGCGCGAGAAGTCCGGCGTCGCGGCGACCGGCGTCGTTCCGGACGACGGCGAAGCCGCGATGTCTGGTTG
>JAICJJ010000543.1 GCA_025928535.1 Thermomicrobiales bacterium | reverse complement strand
CGACGGCGATGCGTTTCGCGCAGGGAGGCGGGCCGGGAACGGCGCGGTTCCACGTTTTGCGACGCCGCTGTCACCCCGTCATGCTGAGCGTGTCGAAGCATCTCGTTCGCTTGATCGACGGACGACGAGATCCCTCGACTTCGCTCGGGATGACAATTGCGACGGCGCGCAATTCGCATGATTCTGTCAAATGGCTCGATGAAGTGGTATATTCCACCATAATTGTCGTTGTCTTTGGCGTAAATCGTAGCAATTGGCGGTCACTAACGCGACTCCCGGACGTGAGAGGACGATGCTCCATGCGACGCTACGATGAGCAGGTGCAACCGGCGCTGCGAGCGCTGGGGCTCACCGATGACGACACGGACCTGCTGCCCTTCGTCGCGCGAAAGGGATGGACGGCGCTGCCGAGCAGTTGGCGCCCGCCGAACGCGACCACGCGCTGGCCGGCGGTTCGCATTTCCGCCCACGACGGAGTGGAAATCGGCTTTGGCGTCGATTCGGCCTATCTCGGCTCCGCGCTCGCGGCGGCGGTGGTCGATGCCGTGGAGCACGTGGGCGAAACCGGGCGCGGCGGGCGCGCCCGCGAACGCAGGATTCGGTCCGACCGGCCTGCGCTCCGTCACCGGCGGCGGTGTACGTATACTTTCTGACGACGGAGGGCCTGTGTTCGCGCATGCGCGTTCCTGGGTCAATGCGTCCGACGGCTTCGGCGGCGGGCGCCTTGAAAGGATGAGCGCATGGATCGTGTCATCTCCCGCCGGGCGCTCGGCGCCCTTTGCTCGCTGGCCGCGTTGTCCCGGTTCCGTGGCGCGGCATCGTCCCGGCCCGCGGCGGCCGCGTCTCGTCCGCCGAACATCGTCCTGATCAACCTCGACGACCTCGAATCCCGATCGATCGCCGAGATGCCGAACGTTCGGACGCTCCTCATCGAGGAGGGCACGAGTTTCGACGCGTTCATCGTTCCCCAGCCGGGGTGCTCTCCGTCACGGGCGTCGCTGCTGCGCGGCCAGTACATCCACAACCACGGCGTGCTGCGCAGTTCCGGCGACTTCGGGGGATTCCAGCGGTTCCACGACCTCGGCCGCGAGGAGTCGACCGTGGCGACGTGGCTCCAGACGGCTGGCTACCGCACCGCGCTGGTCGGCAAGTACTTCAACCACTACCCGGGCGACCGGGACCCGACCTATGTCCCGCCGGGATGGGACGAGTGGCGCTCCCCGACCGACGGTCTCGGGAACGCGAACGGCAGAGGGTTCCGCAACTACACGCTGAACGAAAACGGTCGTCGGGTCGCCTACGGCAAGCAACAGAGCGACTACTCGACTGACGTCTTCGCGCGGCAGGCGGAAGCCTTCGTCGCCCAGGCGGCGGCGGACGAGGCGCCGTTTTTCCTGTACGTCGCGCCGCGGGCGCCGCATGGGCCGGCACAGCCGGCGAAGCGGCACAAGGACTTCTTCGCCGATGCGGCATTGTCTTCGTCGCCGGCGTTCGACGAGGCCGACACGAGCGACAAGCCGGCCTGGGTGCGGGCCATGCCGCCGTTGTCCGCGGAGCAGATCGCCGCGGTCGATGCGTTGCGCCGCAAGCGGCTCGAGTCGCTGCTTGCGGTCGATGACCTGGTCGTCCGGTTGGTCGAACGGCTGGAGCATGCGGGGGAACTGGAGCGCACCTACCTGTTTTTCACGTCCGACAATGGGTTCCAACTGGGGGAGCACCGCCTGACCTCGGGGAAGGGCGCTCCCTACGAGGAGTCGATCCGGGTCCCGTTGGTGGTGCGGGGGCCGGGCGTTCCCCGCGGCGCGACCGAGTCGCGGCTGGTCGGCATGGCGGACCTGGCGCCGACCATCGCCGACCTCGCCGGGATCGCGCCGCCGGCGTTTGTCGATGGCCGCTCGATCCTGCCGCTGCTCGGCGAGGAATCCCGTTCCGCCCCGTGGCGGACCGCGCTGATTTCCGAGAATTTCCGGAACAGCGACGCCAGCGGGTCCGGAGCGGCCCGAACGCGACGGGCCGAGGCGAGGGACGACGACGGCGACGACTCGGCGACCATACCCTCATGGAAGGCGCTGCGCCGGGCGCAAGACGTGTACATCGAGTACGAGACCGGGGAGCGGGAGTTTTACGATCTGGCCGCAGACCCGCACCAACTCGACAACACCGCCGGGACGCTGGACGGCGCGACGATCGTGCGCTTGTCGGCCCACCTGGCGGAGCTGGCGCAAACCGCGGCCGACGCGTGCCGCGCGGCGGAGGATGCCGCGTTCGACGACCCCGCGACGATCCCGCCGATGCCGACCATCGCAGGTCCGGCGGTGGACGAAACGCCGAGGTTCGGCAAGGAGGTTGCCCTGCGCGGCTCCGCGCTGGACGCCTACGGCGCCCCCGTGCCGGAAGACCGACTCGTCTGGAAGGCGCGGCTGCGCACGGACGGCGGGGATG
>JAICJJ010000390.1 GCA_025928535.1 Thermomicrobiales bacterium | reverse complement strand
TCGAAGATTTGCAGCGCGTAAATCGTGGCGACGACCACCGCAAAGAGGATCACCCGGCGCAGCAGCGGCAGCGTCAGCCGGTGGAAGCGCTGCCAGCCATTCGCCCCATCCAGTTCGGCCGCGTGATAGAGCTCCTTTGGCAGACCGATGATTGCGGCCAGGAAGAAGATGGCCCAGAAGCCGAAGTTGCGCCAGACGTCGAGCGCCACCAGCACACGCAAGGCGCTCTTGGCCCCCAGCCAGGTGACCGGCGCCAAGCCGGCCGAGCGGAGGAGCGTGTTGAAGAGGCCGAAATCGACGCTCGTCAGGAAGACCCAGATGAGACCGGCCACCACGCCCGGCACGAGCGCCGGAAAGTAGACGAGAAAGCGATAGGTCGAGGCCCCGCGCCCGACGCGGGCGAGGAGCATCGCCACGCCCAGCGCGATCGCCAGGGTGATGGGCACCGACAGCAGCGCGAAGGTGAGCGTGTTGCGGATGGCGGCCGCGGCGTCGATCTGATGCGGCAGTTTGCGAAAATTGGCGAGCCCGACGAATTCCGATCCGGTCGTCAGGCCGCCGCTTTGGGTGCTCCACCAGAAGACCAGGATCACTGGCACGAGCAGAAAGACGACGAAGAAGACGAACATCGGCGCGAGAAACGTCCAGCCGGTCAACTCCCGCTTCAATCTCCGGCGGCGCGCCAACTGCCGATGTTCGTTCTGGCTCAATCGCGGACGCCGCGCGGCAGGGGCCGGCTCCGGACGGGGCAACGCGGTGGCTGTGCTGGCCATAGGCGCTCGGCGGTCCACTCCGTCAGGTCAGCGACCGCCGACCGCCAGGATGCGATCCCGCGGCCGGCGACCGACGTCGTCGATCAACTGGAGATTTCCTGGTTGACGATTTGCTCGATGTTCTGGACGGCTTCTTCGGCCGAAATTTCGCCGCTGTAGGCGCGGGCCGCCTGCGCTTCAGCCTGGCTTTCGACCGTCCCGAATTGCGCGAACGGCTCCGGGCCGACGCTGAATTTCTGGAATTGGTCGAACGATGCGGCGAGTTGCGGCGCGCCTTTCGTGCCGTAGCCGTTTTCGAGGGCATCCTTGCGGGCCGAATAGGTGCCGGACACGTCCGTCCAGTAGGCGCCTTCGGGGCCGTTCGTCCACCACTTCAGGGCCTCCCAGGCGAGGTCCTTGTCCGGCGTCTTCGAACTCATGGCGTAGAGGCCGATGTCGTTGAAATTGACGCGCGTCGCAGAACCGGGCGGATAGGGCAAGACCTTCCATTCGAACGTCGGCGGCTTCGGCTTGCCGAGCAGCACCGCCGCGATCGTCAGGTCGGACGAATAGATCGCCAACTTGCCGGCGATGAAGGCGTCGGGCGCCGTGTTGTAGTCGTAGGTGCCCTGCGGCGGCGCGATCCCTTTCTTGAAGAAATCGACCAATTGCTGGGTCGCCTCGACCACCTGCGGCGTGTTGATCGCCGGCTTGCTGAGATCTTCCGTCAGGTAGCGGCCGCCGGCGGCGCGGGCCCGCTGATACCACTCGCCGTAGCCGCCGAGCTGCATGCCGATGCCGAGGCCGTAGGTGTCCGTGCTCTTCGTCATCTTGGTGACGCAGTCGACGAAGGTGTCCCATTTGTCGACGAAGGTTTCGTCGAAGCCGGCCGCCTTGACCATGTCCATGTTGACGAAGAGCGCGTCTTCGACGTGCCAGCAGATCGGCAGGCCCATCAGTTTCGGCCCGTAGGCGGCGAGCCGGTCCCAGTAGAGATATTTCGCCTTTTCGGCGGCGAACGCCGGATCGTTGATCCGCGACGTCAGGTCTTCGAAGCCGTTTTGCTGTTTGGCGCGCGACACGTAGTCGCCTTCGCCGAAGTAGTAGATGTCGTGCGCCCCTTCGGCGAGCGACGCGTCGATCTCGGTCGACGCGGTTTCCCAACTGTAGAGTTTGAACGAGAAATTGACGTTCGGGTGCAGTTTGTTGAACGCCGCCGCGATCGTCTTCTGATGATCGATCTCCTGGTCGGTCCAGGGGCCGATCATGAAGCGCATGTCGCCTTTGAGATCGCTGCCCTGGGCGGCGGCGCCCGGCGTCGCGTCGGCCAGGATCGCCCCGGCCACGGCCGGCGTCAACCCGAGCGCCAGCAAACCGGCAACGAATGTGCGGCGGGAGATGCGCCCGGCCGCGAAGGCGTCGGCCAGCGCCGACGTGCGATGGTCCCGCTCCAGGTTCATCGGCATTCACCATCCTCTCCGTCAAACAGCGACTGGAAAGCTCGGTTCAGGGTGCAGCCGTTGGGCGCCGGGGACTCGTTCCCATATTCGAGGGCGATATTGGTCCGACGATACATGAACGTGCGAGGGCCGTCAAGTTCTTGCTGCACCGATGGCGCGCATCAATGTCTTGTCGGCGACCACATCGTAGGGGCGCTGCTTGCTGCGCCCATCGGCCGCAGGCCGATAACCGGAATGGTTCGAATGGTTGTGGTCCTCCGAACCACCGGGCGCAGCAAGCAGCGCCCCTACGCGTGCGCGAAGACAAGGCCGGATGATGAGATCGCCTGCCGCCGGATGGCAACGCCGCGGCGGCTCCGCGAAATGGGCTGCGCCGCGCCGCGTCATGCAACTGTCCGTCAATAACATGCGGTTTGCGCAAGATATGGACGAGAAGCGCCAATTGGTGCAGAATGGCGACCGGGAATTCGGCGGACGATCCACGCGAGGTCACGAGCTTGCGCGCCCGACCAGCGGCGCGGGCCGACGCTCAATCGCTCGACTTGCTGATTGACGTCGCGACCCGGCATTACATGCACGGCAGCAGCCAACTCGAAATCGCCCGGGATCTGAATCTGGATCCCTCCACGATTTCGCGTTACCTGAAACGCGCGCGCGACGAAGGGATCGTCCGCATCGAGATCGTCGCCCCGCGTCGCGCCAATGTCGAAATGGGGCTCGCGCTCGCCCGCGCGCTCGGACTCGGCCGCGTGCTGGTCGCGGAGGTCCGCGACGACGCCGACGATCCGTTGGACGGAGTCGCCGCGGTCGCCGCCCAGTTCATCGCCGACCAGTTGCGCCGCGGAACCCGGATCGGGCTCGGCTGGGGCGAGGCGCTGGCGGCCGTCGTCGGCCATCTGGAGGCGGGCGTGGTCGAGGCGCTGCAAGTCGCGCAACTGGCGGGCGGCCTGGCGGAGGGACGGCCCGGCATCCAAGGCCACGAATTGGTGCGGCGCATGACCGAGATTTACCCGCTCAGCCGCGCGACCTATCTCCACGCCCCGTCGATCGTCGATTCGGCGGCAATTCGCGACGCCTTCCTGGCCGATCGGTCGGTGCAAGCCGCGCTCGCCGTCGCCGCCCGCTCGGACATCGCGCTGGTCGGCATCGGCGACATGGAGGCCGACGCCACGCTGTTCAAGGCCAGCCACATCCTGAGCGCCGATCGGGACGCGCTGCTGGCCAACGGCGCCGTCGGCAGCATGAACGCCCGCTTCTACGACGCCGCGGGCAAGCCGGTTGGCCATCTCGATGGCCGGACCGTCGCGCTCGAATGGAGCCAGTTGGGCGAGATTCCGATGGTGATCGCCGTCGCCGCCGGCACGCACAAGGCCGAGGCCATCCAGGGCGCGGCTCGCACGCGATGCATCGACGTTCTGGTCACCGATGAGCGGACCGCCGCGATCATGCTCGACGCGATCGGATGAATTGACGCCGACGGCCGGCGC
>JAICJJ010000007.1 GCA_025928535.1 Thermomicrobiales bacterium | reverse complement strand
GTTGACGAGGGTCTGGCTCGTTTCGACCGGGATGGCCGAGGCCGCTCCCATCGCCGGGCTCATCGTCAAGCCGCCCGGCGTCGCCATCGCGCTCGGCATCCCCGTGCCGGGGGTGGCCGCCATCGCCTGCATGCCGGCCATCATGCCGCTGGCGCTGACGTTGGTTAGGGGATAGACGACGTCGCCGAGTTGGGCGCAGGAGCCGGCGTGAATGTGGGCGGGATGACTTTCGTTCGCGTCTTGCGCCGTCGCCCGCGAGACGCCGGCCGCGGCCATCGCCGCGCCGAGCAAAAGCACGGTTCCGAACCGGACGCCGCCGGCCAGCCGCTCGTTCGTCAGCATCACGCCGATCCCTCCTGTGTCGATCGCGCCAATCCGCCGAGGCTCATCAGCAAGGTGGGCGCCTACATGCGTCGCCTTGCGATGGAGGAGACGCAACGGCCCGACGCATTATTCCCGAGGGTCGCGGCAAATCGTCAGACATCGTTCCAGACGGCCTTGGCGAGCGTCATCGTCTCGCCCGGCGGCAATTCGGCGACGAGCGCCGCCCGGCAATTGGGCGCCTGCCAGGCGACGACCGACATGCCGTCTTCCTGGGCGGCGTACGTGTCCAATGTCGGTCCGGCGTTTCCGTTCGGATCGAACAGGACGAGCGAGGCGTACGCCGAGGGCCCGTTGGTCTCCGGGCGTTCATAGACGATCTGGGCGGCGGGCGCCGAGCCGATCGTGACGAGGCGGGCGCCGGCGAGTTCGTAGCCGGGCAACGCCGGCGTGCGGACTTGAAAGCCAAGTTCCTTGTCGAGCCAGGCCGCCACCTGCGCGTCCGAGCCGCGGACGTCGAGCAACGTTTCGTCGTGGGCAAAGGTGTGGTGCTGCGCGGCGAGGTCGCTCGCCATGGCGACCATCGGATCGGGACGAGCGTTCTGGCCGAACCAGCCGGCGGTGACGAACGCCAGCGCGAAGACGGCCGCGACGAGCGCCGCCGCCAGCGCGAGCCGCATGGGCCGTCGGCCGCCGGCCGCGAGGGGCGTCGGAGCCGGAGCTGGCGCGGGATCGGCCGGCGGATCGGCGACGAGGCGCGGGGGATCGGGCGTGATGGCGAGTTCGGCAACGATCCGGCGGCGAAGATCGGGCGGAGCCGTCACCGACGCCAGTTTCGGGCGCAGCGCCGCGCGCAGGCGGGCGCGACTCGCCAGTTCGGCGGCGCAATCGGGACAGTCGTCCAGATGACTCGCCACCGCCCAGCGCGCGTCGGGATCGAGTTCGCCGTCGAGAAAGCGGTCCAGCAACATCCAGGCGCGTGCGTGGTTCACCGGTCGTGCTCCGCCACATATCCGGCGGCGCGGGCGTAGTCCGCCAGCGATTTCGCCAGTTGCTTGCGCCCCCGGTGGAGGCGCGACATGACGGTGCCGATCGGCGAGCCGGTGATGCTGGCGATCTCCTTGTAGGCGAATCCTTCGACATCCGCCAGCACGACGACCATCCGCCAAGCGGGCGGCAGCCCCAGCACGGCTTGCTGCACGTCGGCATCGACCAGATTGGCGAGCACGTCGTCTTCCGGCCCGCCTTCAGTCGCGCCGAAATGATCGTCGGAGCCATCCGGGTCGTCGTCGAAGAAGAGCGGCTCCCGTTTGCGCTGGCGGTAGCGATCGACGGCGGCGTGGCGCAAGATCGCGAACAACCAGGGGCGGATGACATCGCCCCGAAACGAATCGAAATGCTTGAAGGCGCGCAGATACGTCTCCTGGGTCAAGTCCTCGGCTTCGGCGACCGAGCCCGCCAGGTAGTAGGCCGTGCGGTAGACGGCGTCGAGTTCAGGCAGAGCCAGCGTTTCGAACCGCGCGCGGCGGTCCTGCGCCGGCGATTCCGGCATGCGGCGCTCCAGCGGTCGGAGCCGCGGCCGAACGGCGTGGACAACGACGGAGGCCGCGACCGTCGTCGCCAGCGCGGGCTCATTGTGTTCGACGAGACCAGGACAGCCCGGCATGGATACGGTACACCCGCGCGTCGATTGGCGCCAACCGGCGCGCCCGGATGGCGCCGGGCGCGCTGGCTGGCATCACGTCACGGCTCGAACCGACGCGCTCCGCGCCGGCGCCGTCAACCGTCATGACGCCGCCGGCGAAGCGTTTATTCCCGAACGAGCGAGCAGATTTCAGATGCAGCGCATCAGCGCTTCTTCCGGCCCGCATTCAGGGGCTGCAGCCGGGTTTGCTCGACCTCCGCCAATTTCGCCTTCAGGCGCGCGAGTTGCTTTTCCTGCTTCTTCGACCGCTTGAAGGTGTCCCAGGCGATGTTTTTGGTTTCGGCCTTGTCGTTCGTGAGGTCGTACATCTCCCATTGGTCCGGGACCTGCGGGTTGGGCTCGCCGCGCAGATCGTCGCTCCCATCCCAGTAGTACCTGGCCAGTTTGTACCGCTGTTCGCGGATGCTGACGATGTGGGTCGCGCCGTGTGGATAGGGTGGGGCGGGCTGGCCAGACTGGTAATCGTCGTAGGTGAAGACGGTGTAGTCTTGCGGCCCCTTGGCGCTCGGGTCGAGCACGACATCGCCATAATCGACGCCTTCCCAGTCGGCGGTGGCGCTTTGCGGCGCGCCGAACAATCTCGCCATCGTCGGCACGAAATCGACGTGCGACACGAGCGCGTCCGACTTTTTCGCCTTGGGATAGAGTTTCGGGTTGGAAAAGACGAGCGGCACCCGCAGCGTTTCTTCGTAGAAATTGAAGTTCTTCTGGATCATGCCACCGTGGGCGATGCCCATTTCGCCATGGTCCGACGTGAAGATGATCAACGTGTTGTCGAGCAGATTCTGCTGTTCCAGGGTGTCGAGCACCTGAACGAGATACTTGTCGGACGATTTGATCAGATTGCCGTAGAAATTGAGATAGTTGACCTGCTGTTCCGGCGTCTTCGGCCGGAGGGGCGCGCTGATCACGAGCAATTGCTGCTGGGCGTCCGGTTTGGTCGAGAGGTCTTCGTCGGCGGTGCTCGGCCGCTTGATGCCGGTGCTGTCGAGCCAGGTGTCGTCGTAGCCGAAGAGGTCGAAGTTGGCCGGGTAGGCCAGCACGTCGTGCGGGTTGACGAGCGAGATCGTCAGGAAAAAGGGTTGCTGCTGGGCGGCGTCCGATCGCAGGTACGTCAGCGCGCCTTCCCGCCCTTCGGCGGGATCGCCATGATCGATCATGAAGCGGCGATCGTTCTGGATGTCGCCGCCCCCGGCCTGACAGGGATCCTGATTGGCGCCGGCGTCTTGCGGATCCCAGCGCTCGAAGCCGTATTTGTTGACGTCGTTCGGGACCCAGCCTTCATCCACCGAGCAGGGCGGATCGACCGAGGGATCGGTGACGCCGGACGCGGGCTTGCTGCAATGCCATTTGCCCTTGTAGGGCGTGTGGTAGCCAGCTGCCGCCATGACGGTCCCGATGTTGGGGAGATCGAGCGGCATCACCGCCTGCGGATAGCCGGCCGCGGACGGCATGTCGGCTTCGAGACAATTCTTGACCCCGTGCTGGGCCGGGAAATAGCCGGTCATCAACGTCGAGCGGCTCGGCGAGCACATGCAGGTGTTGCAGACAGCTTGCGAGAATTCCAGGCCGTGCTTCTTCAGCCGCTGATAGCCGGGCAGATTCTTCTTTGCCCAGCTTTTGGGGAAATGCTGGATCGCCCGTTGCTGATCGGTCATGAACAGAATGACGTTCATGCCGTTCAGGTCGGGCTGGGAAACGCTCGGTTCGACTTGGCTGGATGTCGCGTTCTTGGTTGATTTGCGATCGGCGAGCGCGCCGGTCGCCGATTCGGCTGCCGCAATGGCTGGGGCGGCAGCCGCGGCTCGCAAGAGTTCACGTCGTTTCATCGAGCGCAACTCCCCTTGGTTGGCAGCGACGAACTGAAGACGACGACCTCCGTCGCCTTCGTTCTCCCTCGTCGATCGCCGTGGTTCGGCTCGTCACGGCGGGGGTCATCATATCGGATGAAGGGCGATCCGGCAGACGCGGGGGGGCGAGACGACGCGACAGATCGCGGCGCGTCGCGCGAGCCATCGAAATCGCGAACATCCCGCGAGAACGGGCTTGCTCGGGCAATGAGGAAGCCCGCGCCTGGTCGCCAGTTGGAACCGGGATCGTGTTCGGGCGCAATGACACGCTGCCGACCAGCGCGCCGGCCGATCCGCTTCCCTGGCGTCTTGCCCCGCACCTGGCCGCGCATCGATGCGTCTTGGGTCCGGTTCGGCGCGCGTCGATCCGTCGCCGCGCGTCGTTTTCCGGTGGCGTCGCGACCGCGGGCAATCGACGGCGGGAGGGAACGACTCTTCGGATTCATTGCGGATAACCTTTCTTATCCGCAATTCGATCGCGCCGCTTCGCCTCCGCGCGGAGCGACTTCACCCATCGACCGGCGTCACGATCGGTGGCAGCGCCATCGGCACGCCTTCGACACCGAACCGGACGCCCGCGAGGCGGCGGCCAGCGGCGAACGCGGCGCCGCTCATCGGCCGGCCGCCGGCCGGCTGCACGAGGTCCAGGCGAAGCCGGTCGGTTCCGGTCGCAACGAGCAGTTCGCCGGCGGCGGTGACGACGGCCCCCGGCGCTTCGGGACTCGACCCCGCCGGAGCGGCGACGACCGAGGTCCGGTGAATCTGGACGGACTCGTCGCCAAGCGTCGTCCAGGCGCGCGGCCAGGGCCACATCGCGCGCACCCGGCGCTCGAGGGCATCGGCTGGTTCCGTGAAATCGAGCCAGCCGTCCGCTTTCGTCAGTGGCCGCGTCAGGCTCGCGCCGGCGGCGGGCTGCGCCGTGGGCTCCAGTTCGCCGAAGAGGTATGCCGGCAAAGCCTGCAGCGCCACGTCGGCGCCCAGCCTCGCCAGGCGCTCCATCAGGCTCGCGGTCGTGTCGGTCGGCTCGACGGCAAGGCGGCCGGTCGCCAGCGCCGGTCCCGTGTCGAGCCCCGGCTCCATCCGCATCAGGGTGACGCCGGACTCGCGGTCGCCGCCGAGGATCGCGGCGGCGACCGGGCTTGCGCCCCGATATTTCGGCAAGAGCGAACCGTGGACATTGACGCAACCGCGCCGGGGAATATCGAGCGTGCGTCGGCCGAAAATGAGCCCGAAGGCGGCGACGACGAAAAGATCGGCGGCGGCGGCGGCCAACGGCGCCCGCGCTTCTTCGGTCTTGAGCGTCGCCGGCTGATAAACGGGCAATTTGAGCCGGTCGGCGACGCGCCCGACCGGCGAGCGCTCGACATGCCGACCGCGCCCGGCCGGGCGATCGGGTTGCGTCACGACGAGCCGCACGTCGAATCGTTCGCTCCCGGCGAGCGCTTCGAGCGTCGGCGTCGCGAATTCGGGCGTGCCGAAGAAGACCACGCGGGCCGGCCGCCCGGCGCCAAGGTCGTCGCGCTGGTTCTCTCGACCGGCGACCGTCCGCATCGCTAGAATCCCCTCCATGATCGCAGGCAGCGCCTCCCGGTCCCGAAACGATGTGCGCGTGACGATGGCGCTGGCGGCGCTCCTGCTCGCCGCGCTCGGGCTGCGGCTTTACGGCTTGAACTGGGACGACGGCCGGGATCTCCACCCCGACGAGTTGTTCATCGCCAAGATCGTCCTCATCGACCGCATCCATCTCGACTGGCCGCCCGATCTGCGGCAATTGCTCGATCCGGCGACGAGCGGCCTGAATCCCCGCTCCGCCGATCCGCGGACGGGACAATATCGCGAATTCGCCTACGGCGCGCTGCCGCTCTGGGTGACGGACGCGTCGGGTTGGGCGTTGTCGAAGGCGACCGGCGTCGATTGGAACGGCCCGGACCGGGTCTACCTCGTCGGCCGGGTGCTTTCGGCGCTGTTCGACACCGGCACGGTCTTGCTCGTCTTCTTCCTCGGGCGGTTGCTGGCGTCCGACGCGGTCGGGCTTGCCGGCGCGGCGGTGGCGGCGTGCGCGCCGATGTCGATCCAGTTGGCGCATTTTTTCACGACCGACAGTTGGCTGACCTTTTTCGTCGCGCTCTGCCTCGTGTTTTCGGTCCTCGCCGCCTTGCGTGGCTCGCTGCGCTGGTTCGTCGCCGCCGGGCTCGCCCTCGGATTGGCGATGGCGACGAAAGGGAGCGTCTTCAGCCTCGCCGCGCCGGTCGCCGCCGCCCTTGCGCTCGACGCCCATCAACGAGCGTCCGCTTGTCCCGACCATGATTGGCGACGGGCGCTGACGGCGCGGCTCGTCGCCGCCGGGATCGCCGCGTTCGTCGGTTTCGCGGCATTCGAGCCGTACGCGATCATCAATCCGGGCATCTACCTGCAATCGCTGCGGACGCAATCCGACATCGTGCGCGGCGTGTTCGACGTGCCCTTCACCCGAGTTTACGTCGGCCGGCCGCCAATCCTCTATCAAGCCGAGCAACTCGGCCGCTGGGGACTCGGCCCGGCGGCAACCCTCCTCGCCGTGGTCGGACTGATCTGGATGGCGGTCGACTTCTGGCGGCGGCGGAATCTGGCCATGGGCGTCTTGCTGGCGTGGTTCGTCGCTTACGGCGTCGTCATCGCCATTCCCGAAGTCCGCTTTCTCCGTTACCTCGCGCCGCTCGTGCCGGTCTTCGCCGTCGCCTCCGGATATGCGCTCGTGCGGATCGCCTGTCTGGCGCGACGCCGGTTCGGGCGCCCGATGGCGTTGGCCGCCGTCGCCGCGGCGCTCGCCGGCGTCGGCCTCTGGGCGGCCGCGTTCTCGTCGATCTACGCTCACGAAAATCCGCGGCTGGCCGCCTCCCGCTGGATCTACGCGAACGTGCCCGCCGGCAGTGCGGTGACGGCCGAATATTGGGACGACGCGTTGCCGCGCGATCTCGGCGCCGGCCTCACGCCCGGCGATCGCCAATACGCCAGCGTGACCATGGACCTCTACAGCGACCAGCCGCCCCGCCAGGAAGCGGCGGCGATCTATCGCGACTTGCAAGGATCCGACTATGTCGTGCTGTCGTCGGATCGGGTCGAAGCCGGGACCGCGCAGGCCCCCTGGCGCTACCCCGTCCAGCAGCGCTACTACGAGTCCCTCCGCTCCGGCGCGCTCGGCTTCGTGCCGGCGGCGACATTCCAATTGGCCCCCAGCCTCGGACCGCTGATCTTCGACGATCGCGACGCCGACGAATCGTTCATCAATTACGACCACCCGCGCGTCGAAATCTATCGCAAGACGGCGCTCATCTCGCCCGACCAGTATCGACAATTGATGGCCCCGGCGGTTGCCGCGCCCTGGGTGCCGACCCGCCATCCGCCCGCCGCCGACAACCCGATGCTGTCGCGCCCGGTCGGCGATCTGCCGGTCGTCGACGACGCCGGCTGGAGCGCGGCGCTGACAAGTCAGGCTGGCCCCGCCTTGCTTGTCTGGATCGTGTTGCTCGTCGTGCTGCAAGCGATCGGGACGCCGATCGCGCGGACGTTGCTGCCGCGCTTCGCCGACGGCGGCTGGGGCCTGGCGCGACTTTTCGCCATCTTGCTCGGCGGCTATCTCGTCTGGATCGGCGCGAGCGTCGGCGCCATCGAATTCCGCGCGGTCTGGTGCTTCGTCGCGGTCGGTGCATTGGCGGTCGGCGCCTGGTTGCTGCTCCGGAGGTCCGCCTCTCCGGCGGCGCCCGATCGGGCGAACGTCATCGCGGCGGAAGCGGTCTTTTGGGTGGTCTTTGCCCTCTTTCTGGCATTTCGCTTCCTCAATCCGGACAGTTGGCATCCGATCTGGGGCGGCGAAAAGCCGATGGAATTCGCCCATCTCAACGCGACGCTGCGCAGCGCCAACTTCCCGCCCTACGACCCATGGTATGCCGGCGGCATCTTGAACTATTACTACTACGGGCTCTATCTTGTCGCCTTCCTCCTCAAATTGACCGGCATCCCGTCCCGGATCGGCTTCAATCTCGCTCAGCCGACCGTGATCGCGCTGCTGGCGTCCGGCGCCTATTCGGTGGCAGCGAGCCTCGGCCGCGATGCGTCGCGCGTGCGGCGGCTCGCCGTGCCCGCCGGCCTGGCCGGGGTCGTCCTGACGGTCCTGATCGGCAATCTCACGTCGGCGCTCGCGCTGTTTCAGCCGGCGCGCCCGGCGCTCGATTCGTTTCTCGATTGGGTCTGGGCCGGGAGCCGCGCCATTCCGGACGCGATCACCGAGTTTCCGTTTTTCACCGGGCTCTACGCCGATCTGCACGCCCACGTCGTCGCCTTGCCGATGACCGTCGCCGCCATCGCCCTCTCGTACGATCTGGCGCGGCGACCGCTGCGAACCTGCCCCGACCGCTCCGTGAACGACGTCGCCCGAATGGTGCTCGCGGCGATCGGCCGGCTCGCGCCGCTGATGCTCGTCATCGGCGGCCTCAGCGCCACCAACGCCTGGGATGTGCCGACCTATGCCGCGCTCGGCCTGGCGGCCCTGTTCATGGCCACACGGCAAATCGCGCCATGGCCGCGGCGGATGGTCGCCTTCGTCCTGCTCGCCGGCGTCTTCGGCGCCGGATCGTACCTGCTCTTTTTGCCGTTCCATCAGCATTTCGTCGCCCTGTTCGGCTCGCTCGCCCGCGTCAAGGCTCCCACCGACCTCGGCGCCTGGGCGAGCCACGTCGGCGGCTTGCTCGCGATCGTGGCGGCGAGTCTGATCGTGCTCTCCCTGCCGGCCGGCCGCGCGCTGCCCGGCCCGATCCGTTCGCCGCTCGCGCCGGTTGGGGCGGCCGCGTTGCTCATTGCGATCGGCATCGTCCTCGGTCCCACCGCCCCGGCGGCGGCGACCGTCGCCACCACCGCGCTCGTGGCGCTGGCGCTCGGCGTCTTCGGCACGGTCGCATGGACCGCTGCGGGATCGTTGCCCGGCGTCTTGCGGCAAGACGCCATCCTGGTTCGCGCCTGGGTCGTGATCGGGCTGGGGGCGGCGGCGATCGCTTTCTTCGCTGGCTGGGACGTCCTGGCGCTCTATCTCGGAATTGGCACGCTCGCCGCCGCGCGCTGGATGATCGGGCGACGGGCGGCGCCTCGATTCGTCGCCTTGCTGGCGGCGGCCGCGGCGTTCGTCGGCGCAGGGGTGGAGTTGTTCGTCATCGCCGATGACCTGATCGCGACCACGGCCTATCGGATGAACACGGTATTCAAGTTCTACAACCAGATCTGGGTGCTGCTGGCGCTCGCGGCCGCCGCCGGCCTCACGGTCATGCTCCGCGCGTCCGGGCTCCTGCGCCGGCCGCGCGCCACGCCGACGACGGGATCAGCCGCGTTCGAGGCCATGCGCGCTTCCGGAGCGGAGGCTCGCGATCCGCGCCGCTCGTGGGCGACCGCGGGCATCGCGCTCGCGGTCGTCGTCATGCTCGCGTCGCTCGTCTATCCGGTGCTGGCGGTTTCGCCCCGATTGCACCAGCGATTCACCGACCAACTCGGCACGGGCGCGCTCGACGCGCTCGACTGGATGCGCTATGGCACGGTTCCATCGTTCGGCCCGAACGGCGTCGAGCCGATCCATTTCGACGGCGATCTCGCCGCGATCGACTGGCTGCAGCGCAACGTCGCCGGCAGCCCGGTCATCGCCGAAGCGAGCATCGGCCCCTATCGCTGCGACGGCTCGCGCTTTTCGATCGCCACCGGACTGCCGACGATCATCGGCTGGGAACGGCACGAAGAACAGCAGCGGCCGCCGGACGATTTGCCGCAGAGGGTCAACGATGTGCGGACCCTCTACACTTCGCCCGATCCCGCCGAAAAACTCGCCATCCTCCGCAAGTACGACGTGCGCTACGTGATCGTCGGCGATCTCGAACGCCTCTATCCGGTCGCCGACAACGACTGCACGCCCCAGGGCTCGGCGGCGGGGATCGCCGCGTTCGACGCCATGGTCGGCACGTCGCTCGAGCCGGTCTTCAATCAGGGCGGCACGACGATCTACCGCGTCTTGCCGGCCGGAGCGTCCACAACGTGACCTGGCTCGAAGCATCGCTTCGCTGGTACGGCGTGCTGCTGGCCGTGACATGGGGCTGGGCGCCGCTCGTCCGCTGGCTGCTGCCGCGACTGGCAGACCGCGGCGCATCCGTCGCCCGGCCGCTGGCGCTGCTCGGCGTCGTCACGCTGGCGTGGCTGCCGGCTTCGCTTCGCTTAGTCCCCTACTCCGCCGCGATCCTCTGGGCCGTGATTGGAGTCGGCGCGGTCGCCGGTTGGGCCGTGGCTCTCCGGACGGGAGCGATCGATCGCGGTTGGCTCCGTTCCCTGCTGATCGTCGAGGGCTGCGCGGCACTGGCGTTCATCGCCCTAGTCTGGCTGCATGGGTACACGCCAAATCTGGTCGCGACCGAAAAGCCGATGGACATCGCGTTTCTCTCGAGCGGCGAACGGACGACGACGATGCCGCCGCCGGATCCGTGGTTTAGCGGTCAGCCGATCAATTACTACTACATGGGATATGTCTTGTTTGGCAGCGTCGGCCGACTCGCCGGCGTGCCCTCGTCGTTCGCCTTCAACCTCGCCATCGCCACGATCTTCAGCATGACGCTGGTCGGCGCCGGCGGCGTCGCGTTCGACGCGGTTCGGGCGCAGTGGTCACGCAACGTCGCGCTCGCCGCGGCTCTGCTCGCGGCGTTCGGTCTCGTCATCGCTGGCAATCTCTACGCGCCGCTTCAGTTGGCTCAGACGCCATCGCAAACGATTCACGCCTGGTGGTGGGACAAGCAGGTCGGCATCGGCTGGCGATCGAGCCGCATCGTCTGCGACGGGCCGCGCGTCAACAACGACTGCGTCAGTCCGTCAGTCGAAACGATCAACGAATTCCCCTTTTTCAGTTTGTTGCTTGGGGATCTCCATCCTCATTTGATGGCATTGCCGTTCGTGGTCGCGTCGCTCGCCCTTGCGCTCGCGCTTGGTCTGCGCGGGTTGGCCCGGCCGCCTACCCTCGACGGCGCCGACCTCGGGCGATTGGCGATCTCCGGCGCGGCGATCGGTTCGCTCTACGCCCTCAACAGTTGGGATTTCCCGACCTACCTCCTCGTCGCGCTCGGGGCCGTGGTCGTCGGCTTCGGTTCATGTGCGCGCTGCATGGCGAAGGCCGGCGCGGTCGTCGTCGCCGCGGCCATCGTCGTCTGGTTGCCATTCATCCTGACGTTCGTGCCGCCCACGGGCGGCGGCGCGGCTTCGCCGCTGACCGCGATGCCGATCCTTTCGCGGCTGGCCGGCACGATCGGCGTCTGGACGGGCGAGCGAACGTCGATCGGCGAATATTTGACGATCTTCGGCGCGCCATATGTATTTGCGCTTGCCCTGATCGTCAGCGAATCGCAACGACCCGCGCTCGCTCGCCGGCTGAACGGTCCCGTGTTGCTGTTCCCGGCCCTTGTGATCGGCATCCTCGCCATCGGCCTGTCGGCTCCCGTCCTGGTGCTCGTCGGCGTGCCGCTTGTCCTGGCGATCGATCGCTTGTTGGTCGACCACGAACCGTCGCCCGCGACTTTCGCGACCGGCTTGTTCGCGATCGGATTCTTCCTTTCGGGAGTCGTCGAGTTGTTCTATATCCGCGACGTTTTCGACGACCGGATGAACACCCTTTTCAAGGTCTATTATCAGGTCTGGACGCTGTTCGCCTTCGCCATGGCGCTGACGGTGGTCTGCCTCTGGCAGCGCATTGGCGGTCGAGTCTGGCGCGTCGCGCTCGCGGGAGCGACCGCGCTGGCGATCGTCGCCGGGTCGGTCTATCCCGCCCTCGCGTCGTGGCAATGGACGAACGGCTTCACCGATTGGCAAGGCGTCGATGGCCTCGGCTACCTGGCGGATCAGCATCCGGACGAACTCGCCGCGCTTCGCTGGCTGCGGGCGAACGCGCGCCCCAACGACGTCGTGCTCGAAGCGGCGGGTTGCTCGTATCAACCAAACGGCGAATTGCCGTTCAACCGCGCGGCGGCGTACACCGGCGTGCCGGACGTCATCGGCTGGGACAACCACGAACGGCAATGGCGCGGCGGCCAGCCGGCGCTGATCGATCAGATTCCTGTCCGCCAGCGCGACGTGGCGTCCATGTTCTCCGACCCGCGAAGCCCGCTGATCGACCGCTACGGCGTGACGCTGCTCTATGACGGCATCTACGAGCATGGAAACTGGCAAAACGTTTGCGGCATGGCTGGACCGTATCCCGGCATGGATGCCCGCGATTACCCTGGCCCCGGCTGGGATCTCGCCTTCCAATCGGGCGAGGTGCGCGTCTATCGCCGTGCGACCGGAGGATGACCGGCGGCGCGCTCGCGATTGACGCTCCGGAGCGGACCTCCCTATACTCGCGGCGAGGCAATCCGGCGGGGTGTGGCGCAGCTGGCAGCGCGCGGCGTTTGGGACGCTGAGGTCGGAGGTTCGAATCCTCTCACCCCGACCTCGACCCGAGGTCCGTGCGCTTGCTGGAGCGAGCGTCGGAGCCGTAGACTGCATGACGACGCGGGAGTAACTCAGTTGGTAGAGTGCCTGCCTTCCAAGCAGGTTGTCGCGGGTTCGAGTCCCGTCTCCCGCTCCACGATTGCGCCGCCATCAATTCGCCCGCGCCGCAAGGAGCGCCATGCAACCACCACAGGATGGCTGGCCGGACGTCGATCGGCTCTGGACATGGCTGGCGCATGACGGCTGGGAGCCATGCGGCACGGAAACAGACCCATCCGGCCAAGCCGAACGGTGGTGTCGCGGCGATGACCTGATCGTCGCGCGGGGCGAGACGGAACTGGCGCGGGCGGTTGATGCGTGGGCGCAAGCGGAGCGTCGACGGTCGGAAGCCTTCGAGTGAGGTTTCAGGATCGACATCGCTGATCGCGCTTCCCGCTCAGGGCGCGACTTCTTCCACCACCGTGAACGACTCGGCCGACGGCGCGTGCTGGCCCGGTGCCTGGGCATTGGCGTGGGCCGCGCGGAAGGCGTCCGACCGCATCCAGGCCATGAAATCGTCCGGCGAATCGAACTCCATCGTCGCGACATACGGCTGGCCGTCTTTCGTCGGCCGCAACAGCGCGCTCCGGCGCAAACCTGGCACGCCGGGCAACGTCTTGCGCATGTTCGCGACGAATCCCCGTTCGAACTCGGCGGCGGCCACCGCCGGAACGTCGATTCGGTTCTGAATCACATACATGTCGGTTGCTCCTGAAGCGTTGGCGACAAAGGCAACGGATCAGCGCGAGCCGAGCCGACGCCGGTCGCATCTTACCGTGTGATCCAATTGCCCTCGCGAACGCGTCGGCGCCGCTCCTGCGATTCAATTCGCTACGATTCGGTCGAGGGAGGCGGGAGCGATGCTGACGGCGCTGGCGTTCATCGGCGCTTACGTCGTGCTCGTCGGAGTCGCCTCGTTTCTGGAGGAGCCGGTCGCCAGACGACTGGATCCCTTTCGCCTCGGCGCGGCGCTCCGCTTCGGCGCGCTCGTCGTCGCGGTCGCGGCGCTCGTCGTCGCCGGGAACGGAGCGCCGTCATCCTTCGCGCCGACGCTCGCGGGCGTCGGCATCGGCGGCATCGCCGGCGCGGCGTCGATCTGCTATTGCCTCGCCTTGTCGCGAACCCAAGCCTGGCTGGCGGCCTCGATCGCCAACGGCTACGTCGCGGTCACCGCGCTGCTCGGCATCGTCTTCCTCGGGGATGCGCTCGACTGGGCCGTCGCCGCGGGCCTGTTCCTGACGATCGCCGGCGTAATCGCGCTCTCCTGGCAGCAACGATCCAAGGGGAACCGCGAGAAACGCCAGCACACGGGCTCCGCGATCTGGCCCCTCGTCGGGTATATCGCGTTGGCGGGAATCAGCGCCTTTCTCGAAAAGCCCGCGCTCAGCCACCTTTCGCCGCTGCAACTGAATGCGCTGACGGCGTTCGGCATGGCCGCGGTCGGATTCGGCGCGGTCGGGGTCCGCGGCGAGGGGCTGCAAATCGGAGCGTCGGCGCTTGCCGCAGGCGGGATCGGCCTGATGATCGGCCTCGGCGGGGTCGCCTATTTTCTCGGTCTCGCCGACCTGCCGGTGTCGATCGCGGCCACGCTCGCCAACTCCTACGTGCTCGTGACGACCGGGTTGTCGGTCGTCGTACGTCACCGGCCGCTCAGTCGCCGCCAGACGGCCGGGGCGCTCGCGACCGTCGCGGGCGTCTGCCTCCTGACGATCGCCCATCGCTGACCGGCGAGAAGACCTTCGATGGCGCCGGCCGCTGTGCCATCATGCGCGCACGGTTTATCGCCGCCATGCAGTCGCGAGTTCACGAATTGACGAGGCGACGCCATGTCCGATTCCCGACCGACCACGCCCTTTCCGATGCCCAAGATGCCGTCGCCGGCCGACATGGCGGCGATGCAAGGTCGCTCGCCGCTCGAGCAAGTGATGAACCTGGGCGCCGCGTCCGGGCCGATTTTCCAGTTGCCGGGACAGCCGCAGCGGACGATCGTCATCTGGGGCTTTCCCTACGTCGATGAAGTCTCGGACGACCGTCGCTTCGACAAGGCGCTGTCGACCGGCCTCCAGGCGCTGCGGGCGTTCGCCGGCGACGGCCTCTTCACGGCCTACACCGACGAGCCGAACTGGGGCAAGGCGCATCGCATCCTGCTGCCGGCGTTCAGCCAGCAGGCGATGGCGGCCTACCACCCGGAAATGCTCGACCTCGCCAGCCAACTGGCGCTGAAATGGGCGCGGCTCAACCCCGGCGACCTCGTCGACGTGCCGGCCGACATGACCCGGCTGACCCTCGACACGATCGGTCTCTGCGGTTTCGGCTATCGCTTCAATTCGTTCTACCGCACCGACCTCCATCCGTACGTCCAGGGCATGGTCTACACCCTCGACCTCGCCACCAAATTGCTGACCTCCGGCGCGACCGCATTTCCGGACGATCCCGAATTGGCCCGATACCTCGCGGAGATGAACGATTTCGTCGATGAGCTCATCGCCGCGCGCAAGGCGCTGGGCGCCGCCGACGACGACAAGCGCGACCTCCTGCAATTCATGCTGACCGGGGTCGACAAGGTCACCGGCGAACGACTCGACGACGAGACGATCCGCTACGAGATCAACACGTTTCTCGGCGCCGGCCACGAAACGACGAGTGGTCTGCTGTCGTTCGCCCTCTACTTCCTGAGCAAACATCCCGACATCGCCGCCCGGGCGCGCGACGAGGTGGACCGCGTCTTCGGCGACGGGACGGTGCTGCCGACGTACGAGCAGGTCCGGGCGCTGACCTACGTCGGGCAGGTGCTGAAGGAAACGCTGCGGCTCTGGCCGACCGCGCCCGGCTTCGCGCGCCGGCCGCTCGTGCCCGACACCCTCGCCGGGACCTGGGCGATCGAGCCGACCGACGTGATCCGGGTCATCACCCCGCTCCTCCACCGCGACCCGAGCGTCTGGGGGCCAGACGCCGATGTCTTCAACCCCGACAATTTCGCGCCGGACGTCGAAAAGGAGCGCCCCGCCAATGCCTACAAACCGTTCGGAACGGGTCAACGCGCCTGCATCGGCCGCCAATTCGCCTTGCAGGAAGCGACGCTCGTGCTCGGCATGCTGCTCCATCGTTTCGAATTCATCGACGCTGAAAACTACCAGTTGCATATTCGGCAAACCCTGACGATCAAGCCGGAAGGGCTACGCCTCGCGCTCGTTCCCCGGCCCGGCCGGAATGAAATCGGCGTCGGCGCGGCGCCGGCGACCTTCGTTCCCTCGGCGCCGCAACCGGCCGCGGCGCCCATTTCGGCCGACGGCCATGGAGCGCCGCTGCTCGTGCTCTTCGGCTCGAATCTCGGTTCGGCCGAAGACCTGGCCTACCGGATCGCCAACGGCGCCGCCGGCCGCGGATTCGCCCCCCAGGTCGCGCCGCTCGACGACCGGGTCGGCCAATTGCCGACCGATGGTCCGCTGGTGATCGTGACCGCGTCCTACAACGGCACGCCGCCCGACAACGCGCGCGCGTTTTGCGATTGGCTGCAAAGTCCGGATTTGGCCGCCGACGCCCTGGCCGGCGTCAATTACGCCGTCTTCGGCTGCGGCAACCACGAATGGACGGCGACGTATCAGGCGATCCCCCGTCTGATCGACGACGGCCTCGCGGCGCACGGCGCGGCGCGGATTGTCCCGCGCGGCGAAGGCGACGCCGCCGGCGATTTCGCCGATCAGGCCGCCGACTGGATAGCGAACCTGTGGGAGCCGTTGGCCGTCGCCGCCGGCCTCGATCCGGCGCAAATGACGCGCGAGCAACAGCCGCTCTACGCGGTCGAGCGGGTCAGCGCCCCGGCCAACCCCTTCCTCAGCGAAGCGGTGCAGCCGCTGACGATCCTCGTCAACCGCGAGTTGCAGCGCGATTCCGACCGTTCAACCCGCCACATCGAAGTCGTCTTGCCCAAAGGAACGACCTATGGCGCCGGCGATCACCTCGGCGTCATTCCGCGCAACGGCGTCGATATCCTGACGCGCGCGTTGACGCGGTTCGGCTTCGCGGGCGACGCGTTCGTCCGCATCCGCCGCAACGGCGCCGGCACGCCGCTTTTGCCACTCGATCAGCCGGTGGCGGTCGTCGATCTGCTCAGCCGCTATCTCGATCTGCAAGAGGTCGCGAGCCGCGCCCAAGTCGAAACGTTGGCCGAGGCGGCGAGCGATCCGATCGAACGGGCCGCCCTGCAATCGTTCGCGAAAGACCCCCGCTACGCCGATGAAATCCTCGCCAAACGGGTTGCCGTGCTCGACCTGCTCGAACGGTTCCCGTCCGTCGATCTGAGTTTCGACCGCTACCTCGAAATGCTCCATCCTCTCCGCGTTCGGTACTACTCGATCTCGTCCTCGCCCGCGATGGCGCCGGAAGCGTGCGCACTGACCGTGGCGGTCGTCGAAGGCCCGGCGCGCTCCGGCGACGGCGTCAATCGAGGAACGGCGTCCGGCTATCTGGCGCGTCATCCGGCCGCGAGCGTCATCGACGGCTACGTCCGGTCTCCGAACATCGCGTTCCGGCCGCCGGCCGATCCGAAAACGCCGATCGTGATGATCGGCCCCGGCACTGGCCTGGCGCCCTTTCGCGGCTTTCTGCAGGAGCGCGCCGTGCTGGCGGCCGGCGGCGAAACGCTGGGGCCGGCGATACTCTTTT
The DNA here is from genome assembly GCA_025928535.1 of Thermomicrobiales bacterium. GTDB lineage: Bacteria > Chloroflexota > Chloroflexia > Thermomicrobiales > UBA6265 > JAICJJ01. The sequence goes on along the minus strand of JAICJJ010000007.1, from coordinate 324 downwards.
TCGGTTGCCGCAACCCGGACCACGATTACATCTATCGCGACGAGCTCGAAGCCTACGCCCGCAACGGCATCGTGGCGCTCTTCACAGCGTTTTCCCGTCCCGACGGCGGCGAAAAGACCTACGTCCAGGACCTGATTCGCGCCAGTGGCGAAACGGTCTGGTCGCTGATCGAGGCTGGAGGCATCGTCTACGTCTGCGGCGACGGCGGCAAGATGGAGCCGGCGGTCCGGCAGGCGATCGCCGATCTGGCCACGACCTACGGTGGGAAATCGCCTGACGAAGCGAGGCAATGGCAAGCCGATCTGGCCGCCTCGGGCCGCTACC
>JAICJJ010000025.1 GCA_025928535.1 Thermomicrobiales bacterium | reverse complement strand
CGAGGAGTCGAGAAGTCGAGTGGCAGCAGGAGGACTCCCCGCCCGTCATGCTGAGCCGCCGCGAAGCATCTCGGACTCTGTATTGAGGAACGCCGAGATCGTTCGACTTCGATCAGGATGACGGCTGTTTGGCGCCGTCTCGCCCCTGCTCGACTCCTAGACTGCTCGACTCCTCGACCCTTCCGCTCACCCGATCGGCGTCGCGGCTGGGGTGGCGGCGGGAGTCGCCGCGCCGAGATTCAGGCGCGGCGACGGGATCGTTTCGAGGACGGCGTTGCGGCCGATGTCGCTGATGAGCAATGTGCCGTTCGGCGCGAAGGCGACCCCGATCGGTTTTTCGAGTTGATCCGGACCCGCCATGCGGATGGAGTCGATCGTCTTGCCCTGGCGATCGAGGACCTCGACGCTGCCGGATTGAGATGACGATGCGTAGAGCGCGCCGTCCGGCCCGAAGGCGAGATATGGCTGGAACGATGGTCGCGCGCCCGAAGGGTCTTTCGGCGGCCAGGCCGGAACGGGCCACTGCGCGACGGGCTTGCCATCTTTCGTGAAGAGACTGATGCGGGCGTTGCCCGAATCGGCGACGTAGACCAGGCCGTCCGGCCCGATCGCGATCCCGACCGGCTCGATCATCTGATCCGGGCCGGAGCCATAGCCGCCCCAGACCCGCTTGAACGTCCCGTCGCGGCCGAACACCTGAACCCGCTCGTTGCCGGTGTCGACGACGTAAATTTCGTCGCCGCTGACGGCGACCGCGCGCGGACCGAAAAATTCGCCTTCCTTGGTCGTCACCAGCGCCGGATTGTCGGTCGTGTCGGCCGCTTCGCGCGTGCCGGTCGACCCGACGGGGGCGCCGAGTTCGAGCGTGATCTTGCCGGTGCGGTCGAGCACGACGACGCGATGATTCCAGGTGTCGGCGACATAGATCGTGCCGTCAGGGCCGACGGTGATGCCGGTTGGTCCGAGGCCGTTTTCGGTCTTGGCGAGGGCCAGGCCGCTCTTGGCGTCCCACGACCCGAGATAGGCGCCGGTGGCGTCGAAGCGTTCGAGGCGGGCGTTGCCCTGATCGACGACGTAGATCGTGCCGTCCGGCGCGGCGGCGACGCCGACCGGCTGGTCGAATTGGCCGGCCGCGGAGCCGGGGCCAGGTCGATCGCTCAGGCTGTACGGGCCGGTGGCGGGCGAGACGCGCGCCGCCAGCGAGGCGTCGAGACCGATGTTGACGTTCGTTGCCACCGGCGGCTCGATCCCCTGGCGGAAGAGGAGAAACTGCAGATCGTCGAACCATTGCCGAGGGTCGACTGCTTGCGCCAGCAACGCCAGCGGATCGGGATCGGCGTAGGCGCCCGGCACGCCGTTGCGCCAGGGCACGGAATGGACGGTGTAGCCCGAGCGGGAGAGCACAGCTTCGGCCGGCGCGATCACCACCTGGGCCTTGCTGCCCGCCGCTTCGCCGTCGCCGATCGTGGAAAAGTCGGGATAGTCACGGAAATACCAGCGGAACGGCCATTCGACCGAACGCTCGGCGGCGATCGTCAGACCATGGCCGCCGGTCACGTCGCGGACCGAGCCCTGATCGATGGTGACGTCGCGGCTGAGGCGGTCCAGCCCGTCCACCGCCGGCACGACCGCCCCGGTCGCCACCCGCTGGGCGAGGAGTTCCGTGCCGTCGGCCGCCCGGTAGAGCGCCAGTTGGGTGGCGGAGCGGAGGCCATAGGCCGCCAGCAGCCCGATGATGACGGCCAGCGCGATCCGCGCGGCTTCGCGCGGTCGCCCTCCGGCGTGTTCGCGCGCCGCCTGATTCCGCAGCGACCAAACGAGTGGAACGATGACCGCCATCACCACGATTGCCGCCGTGATCGACGCGGTCGACCGATCGAACGGATCCGCCGCGCGATGGAGCAAGACGCCGAGCGCGCCGAAGCCGACAATCAGCCCGAGCGTCGACAGCGCAATTGCGGTTCCGGGGCCGCGGCGCACGTCGTCCCAGTCGATGCGCGCCAGAAGATCACCGAGAACGCCGCCGGCGAGCAGTACGAGGGGAAGCGCGACGTGGATCGCCTGCTGCGGTGTCCGCCCGACGCTGAAGCTCCAGAGGAGGAGGGCGGCGACGAACCAGGCGCCGAAGAGCGTCCCGAGCGCCGGCGCCGCGGGCAACGAGCGGCCGCGGGCCGCGCCGAACAGCGCCAGCAGGAGCGAGACCGGTTCGTAGAGAAAGAGCGACAACAGGAAAAACGATGTCGGCACGGCCGCTGGGCCGCGGGTGAGGAGCGCGATCCAGTCGCCGAAGGTCTGGACGATGCCAACGAGCGCGGCCGGATCGCTCCAGAGGCGGCTGAAAAGGGTGATGAGCGTGATGAGAAAACTCGCGGCCAGCGCCAGGAGGGCGCTGCGCGTGGTCGTCAGGGCGGCGAGGCCGCGACGAGGTGAGCCGCCGGGGTCGCGACAGGCGAGTGCGAACGCGAGGGCGAGGGCGATCAGGACCGTGATCGCGCTTGGCCCGGCCGCCAGCAGCGCCGCGAGGGCGAACCCGGCAACGACCGCCCAGCGGCGAATGGAGCCGTCCGGCGCCGCTTCGATGCCGGCGCGCAAGATCGCGACGACGAGCAACAGCGCCAGAAACGCCACGAGCGGCGCCGGGTCGGCGACGCGGGAGGCGTAGACCAACGTCGGCGAGATGGCGGCGAGGGCGGCCATGCCGAGCGCCGCCGGACCGCCGACCCAGCGCCGCAGCAGCGGCGTCAGGGCGACGATGCCGAAGCCGCACAGGGCCGGGAGTATCCGGGCGATGGCGTCGGTCGCGCCGAAGAGAAAGAAGAAGATGCCCTGAAGCAGCAGGAAGAGCGGGGCGGTCGTCGCCAGCGGTTCGCCGGCTGGCGCGGGCTGGCCGCGAAAGAGGGTCCACGCGTCGTAGGCGCGGCGCGCCTCGTCGGGCGAAAGGGCCCACTCGCCGAGTTTGGCGAACCGCAACGCGATGGCGGCGGCCACGACGATCGCCCAACCGATGGCCGCCCACCAGGCGACGTCGAATTCGAGCGTGCGGTCGAGAAAGCCGGGCGCGGCTGGCGCGGCGTCATGGTCAGCAGGCACATGGGGATCGGGCGCGGGCGAACGCACGGAATCCTCCGGCTAATAGCGCAGCGAATTGAAGAGGGGCAACAGATCGTTGCGGACGTAGAGGGTGAAGCGGTAAGAATCGATCCGGTCCGGTAGATCGCGGTACATCAGCAGCCGGTAGACCTGCGCTTGCCCCTCCGGCGTGAAGAGGTTGCGGACGCTCGTCCAGACCGAGCCGGCAATCGCGCCGATCCCGTGCGGTGCGTCGACCGAGGTCCAGGCCGAGCGGCCGGGCCGCAGTTCCGGCGCGATCGCAAAGTTGCGGTAAATATCCTCGGGGAACCACCAACGCAAGACGTAGGACTGCGCCGTGTAGCCCTGCATCGCCGATTGCACGGCGCTGACGTTGTCTCCGCCGGCGAGGACGATCGGCGCGGTCGGCGTGGTCGTCAGGCTGCTGCCGTAGAGATGCTTGTTCGGGAAATCGCGCAGATACCATTGCATGGGCCAGGAGACGCCGTTGTTGTCGTCGTACCAGATTTCCAGCCCCTTGCCGCCAGTCATCGTTTCCGAGAGCGCGGTCATCTCGTCGACGACTCGCGTCACGTCGGGCGCGGTCTGGGTGTAGACGAGCATGTCTTTCGGCACGTCGCCTTCGAGGTAGGTGAGGCGCCATGCGGTGTGGACTTGCAGGAAGGCGAGCCCCGCGACCAGCGCCGTCAACGCGGCTTCGCCGGTGCGGCGGACGCCGCGCGTCGCCACGCCGGCGACCAGGGCGGCGAGCGCGATCGCCGGCGGCACGGCCAGCAGCCACCAGGAGGCGGTTTCGTTGGATGTCAACGTCCGCGTCCAGCCGCCGGGATCGGTCGACGGCGTGAACTGGCCATAGGTCAGCCGGCCGGCGATCAGGATCCAGCAGCCGCCGGCGAGGAGCAAGCCGAGCGTGACCGCCCATTCCGGCCAACCCCACCCGCCGGCCCGGTCGCGGCCGCGTTCGAGCAGATCGCGCGCGGTAGGCCGCCACCGCTCGGCCAACTCGCCAAGAAGCGCGGCCGCCAGCAAGATCGCCGGCAAGGTGATGTGGACGACCAGCCAGGGCATCTTTTCGCCCGCCCAGGAGAGGGAGGCGAAGATGCCGGCGTACCAGATCGCGAGCAGCATCTGGGTGAAAAAGCGCGGCCCCATCGCCGCCCGGCCGAGGATCACCCGCACGGCCCGCACGAGCACGACCAGGCTCATCGTCGTGCCGAGCAGGACGGGGATGAATTCGTACTGCGGGAAGAGGAGCAGATAGTAGAACCAGGGCTGCTCGCCCCGGCGGTAGTCGTGCTGTCCCAGCCAGTAGAGCAGGGTGCCGTCGGTCGAGACCGTGCCGCTCGCCAGCCCGTAGAGATTGGTGAACATCGTCGTGAAGAGGACGGCAAAGACGATCACGAGCGCGCTGAAGGCGAGCCAGAGCCCCTGTCGGTCGTGCAGCGCCGTCCGCATCGCTTCTTGCACGCTGCCGTCGGCGCCGCCGCCGAAGATCCGATCGATCCACCCTTCGGGCGGTCGTTCCGGACCGTATTGCCGCACGATCACGAGCGCGATCGCGGCGACGCCGACGACGGCGAGTAGTAGCAACGCGATGATGAGCGGATGGGTGAAGAGCGCGATGTAGAAATCGCGCTGGTCTTCCTGGGTTGGATTCCGCCATGGAATCGCCGGCAACGGCTCGCTGGTCAGTCGCGGCACGATCCGGAGCACCGCCAGCGCCGCGGCGCCCACCAGGACGGCGACCACGCCGGCCCGCCGCAGCGGCCCGAAGCAGAGCGCGCCGGCGATGACGGCGACGAAGATGGCGGCGATGCCGAAGATGATCTCGTGGTTGGCGAGCAGGAAGCCGAGGGTGACGCCCATCGTCACCAGCCAGCGACGCTGCGGCCGATCGACATAACGGACGATCGCGATGAAGAGCAGCAGCGCCCCGGCGACCGTGAAGATGTCGTGGCGGATGTAGCGGCTCTGGTAGAGGATCGACGGGGAGATCAGCAAGAGAAACGACGCGAAAAGCGCGCCCCAGCGGCCGAGTTGGCGCGGACCGCGCAACATCCACGGCATGGCGACCGTCGCGACGCCGGCGATGGCGGCGGTGGCCCGGCTGGTGGCGTCGGTCGCGCCGAACAGCATGTAGAGGAGCGCGTTGAAATGGAAGAGAAACGGCCCGTGCATCAACGGGTCGTGGGTGTAGCCTTGCCCGGTCGCCAGCAGCCAGGAAAAGTAGGAGTGCAGGCTTTCATCGTGATGAAGCGCGCGCGAGCCGAGGTCCCAGAATCGGGTCAGAATGGCCGCGACGATGATCGCCGCGTAGAGCAGCGATTCGACCGTGAAGCGCAACCGCCGCCGCGGTCGCGTCGCCTCTCCCAGTTCGACGCCGTTCGGCGATGGGACGGCCGCGACCGCTGCATCAGTCGTCGCGACGATGCCTCCGGGCGCGCCGATCGGCGGCGCCGGGATTCCTCCCACGTTCGGCTCGCTCCCCGGCGTGTTCGTTCCGGCGCCGATCCGGTGCTGCCGTGACACGGCGGCGAGTATACGACGCACGGAGTCGGCAAGACGGCAAGTCGGCACGACGGCAAGTCGAGAAGTCGGGGGTCGGGGAGTCGCGAAGCAGCGAGGCGTCCTACCCCCCGTCATGCTGAGCGAAGTCGAAGCATCTCGTTCTTCCCAACGACGGACGACGAGATCCTTCGAATTCGCTCAGGATGACGGTGGGGGAGGCGGGCGACTCCTTCCGCTGTTCGCATTGTGCCCACGTGCCAAATCGGGGAGACAATGATTCGGACTTCCAAACCAGCGACGCCGAACTGCCGAATTCCGCCATCGTTGCTTTTGTTCAAGTTGCACCAATTTGGAGACAATTTTCAGCCAAGCCGCACGTAGGCCCGCGGGCGCCCGCTCCCTAGACTCGGGATCAGCCGGGCGTAGCGTCCGCCCGGCACGAACATGCAGCGGTCGGTTGGGGGCGGAGAATGCGGATCGATGCGGGCGATACGGCTTGGGTGCTGACGGCGGCGGCGCTGGTGATGCTGATGACGCCGGCGCTCGGCTTCTTCTACGGCGGCCTCGTCCAGCGCAAGAACGTCCTCGCCACCTTGATGCATTCCTTCTTCATCCTGGCGTTGATCAGCGTCCAGTGGGTCCTCTGGGGCTATTCGCTCGCGTTCGGGCCCGACCACGGCGGCCTGATCGGCGGCCTCGACTGGCTCGGATTGCGAGGCGTCGGCATGGCGCCGAATCCCGACTACGCGCCGACGATTCCGCACGAGGCGTTCATGGTCTTTCAGATGATGTTCGCCGTCATCACGCCGGCGCTGATCACCGGCGCGTTCGCCGAACGGAAGCGGTTCAAGGCGTTCGTTCTCTTCACCCTGATCTGGGCGACGCTCGTCTACGCGCCGGTCGCGCATTGGGTCTGGGGCGTCGGCGGCTGGATCCGCAACCTCGGGGCGATCGACTTCGCCGGCGGACTGGTGGTCCACATCTCCTCCGGGGTGGCGGCGCTGGTCGCGGCCTCGATGCTGGGTCGGCGGGCCGGCTTCGGCTCGGAGCCGATGGAGCCGCACAACCTGACCTACACCGTGCTCGGCGCGGGCCTCCTCTGGTTCGGCTGGTTCGGCTTCAACGCCGGCAGCGCGCTGGCCGCGAACGGCCTTGCTGCCAGTGCGTTCGTCGTCACCAACACGGCTGCCGCGATGGGCGCGCTCACCTGGATGACGGTCAGCTGGCTGCGGCATGGCCGGCCGAGCGTCCTCGGCGCGGCGGCGGGCGCGGTCGCCGGGTTGGTCGCGATCACCCCGGCGTCGGGCTATGTCGACGCCTCCGCCGCGATCCTGATCGGTCTGGCGGCCGGCGTCGTCTGCTTCTTCTCGGTCGATCTTTTCAAGCATGTCGTCAAGGTCGACGACGCGCTCGATGTCTTCGCGGTCCACGGAATGGGCGGCGTCACGGGCGCGCTCGCGACCGGACTCTTCGCCCAGGCGGCTATCAATCCCGCGGGCGCGGACGGGCTCTTCTACGGCAACCCGGCGCTGCTGGCGCGTCAATTCGTCGCCGTCGTCGCCGTCGCTCTGTATGCGGCGGGCATGACCTGGGCGATCCTCAAGGCGATCGAATTCACGGTCGGCCTGCGGGTGCCGGAGCAGGAAGAAGCGCTCGGCCTCGACGTCACCACCCACGGCGAAGCGGCATACCAACTTTGAGGCGGCGGCGATAGCGCCGCGAACGGAGCGATCGACATGGAACTGCTCGCCTTCATCGCGTTCGCCCTGCTCGTCTGCGCCTGGATCGCGGCGCCCACAGGGCGGAAAGCCGAATCGATCCACGCCGAGCCGTGCGCCCTGGCGGAAGCCGGCACGTGACGCGGCGCGGTGGTCGCCGTCGGGCCGGCATGGCTCCGGTCTGAGCCCGAAGCGGCGTCGAAGGCGGCTGCTGGAGGCCCGGGGTCCGGACCGCGTATGGCTCCGCCCTGCGGCCGCCGACCGGCCCGCTCTACGGGGCCGGGTCGGAAACGTCGCCCATCTGGTGCGGAACGATGGAAGGAGCCGTTCGCTCCGGCGAGCGCGTCGCCGAAGAAGTGCTGGCGGCGCTGGGCTGGCCGGGCGGCCACACGACGTCGTTCAGCGCCGGCTGAGGCGTTCGCTGGCGCTCGTTGGGGGCGACGCGCGGCTCGCCCAGTCCGCGTTTCACGTTCCGGCCGAGACGCGACGATTTCCGGAAAGCGCGGCCTGACTTCGCGTCGGATCGAAGGGAAGGCGCAAACCCGCGTGGTCGGCGACAATGGCGACGCGGGCCATGCCCGTCGGCCCGAAAGACCGCACGGGAGGTGAAGTGGTGAGCGAGCACGACCACGAGCATGACCACGACAAAGACCCCGCCGAGCAGGAAGCGCTGGCCCGCGATCTGGCTGGCGAACTGACCGATCTCTTCGTCCAGTTCGTCAGGGGGGAACTCGACTTCGCCGAAGTCAGTTTCGCCACCTACGACGTGCTGCAGGATCTCCACATCATCGCCACCGGCGCGTACGAGTTGGTCGAGACCGAAGAGGAAAGCGGCGATTCGGACGACTCCGACGACTCCGATGACTCGGACGATTCGGACGATGGCGGGATCGGCGGCCGCTACTCCGAGGCGAAGGCGACCGAAGAGCAGGAAGACCTGGCGCAGGAGCCGTCACGAGACTGAATCGCGAGTCGAGGAATCGAGGAGTCGAGAAGTCGAGGAGTCGAGACGCTCCCCACAGCCGTCATGCTGAGCTTGTCGAAGCATCTCGTTCTCTCAATTCAGGAATGACGAGGTCCTTCGCTGTGACTCAGGATGACGAATGTGCGGCGGTGGCGCCGTCGATGTTCTTCTTGACTTCTCGACTCCTCGACCGGCGTCAACGCGCCGCCGCGCCGTCGACGCTGCCGAGTTTCACCTGGTCGTCGCCCCAATGGAGGTCGCGTTCCGATTCGATCTTCGCCGGATCGAGTTCCATGCCCATGCCCGGGCCGTCCGGCAAGCGGAGCATCCCGTTGACCGGAACCAGCGGTTCTTTCCAGAAATGCTGAAACAACGCTTGCCAGTTGACGAGATATTCGACCAGCGGCACATTCGGGATCGGCAGCGCGGCGCTGAGGTGCAGGTTGGCCGGCACCGAATGGCCGTGCGGGATGACCGGGATGCCGTACGCCGAAGCGAGCGCCGCGATCTTGACCATTTCGCTGATGCCGCCGGCCCAGTAGGTGTCGGGCTGCAACACCTCGGAGGCGCCGGCGTCGAGCAGCGTCTTGATGCCCCAGCGGGTGTATTCGTGCTCGCCGGTCGCGATCGGGACGCGGGAGCGGCGGCGGATTTCCGCGCAGGCGCCGATCATGTCCGGCATCACCGGCTCTTCCAGCCAGCGCGGGCGCAAGTCCGCCAGCAATTCCGACATCCGCACCGTGTACGGCACATCCCAGCTCATCCAGGCGTCGAGCATGAAATCGCGATCGGGGCCGATCGCTTCGCGCAGCGTTTCGGCCAGTTCGATCGTTTTCCGAATCCCCTCGGGGCCGTCGGCCGGACCCCAGCGCGGGAACCATTTGGTCGCGACATAGCCGTCGTCGGCGAACGCCTTTGCCCGCTCCGCGACCTTGTCCGGAGCCAGCGAAAAACCGAGCGCGCTGGCGTAGGCCGGCAATTCGGTCCGGACCGGGCCGCCGAGGAGGCGGTAGACGGGCGTGTCGTGCCACCGCCCGCGCAGGTCCCAGAGCGCGCAGTCGATGACGCTGATCGCCATCATCGCTACGCCTTTGCGGCCGTGGACCGCGGCGCGGTACATCTTGTCCCAGAGCCGTTCGGTCGCCAGCGCGTCTTCGCCAAGCAACAACGGAGCGAACGCCTGGTCGATGACGAAGGCGACGTCATGTTCCATCGGCCCGCCGAGGCCAGTGACGCCTTCGTCGGTTTCGATTTCGAGAAAGACCGTCCGAATCTGGTTGAGGCCGTCGTCCAGGCGCACGGGAATCGCCGGCAGCGCAGGTTGAGCTCGATGCTCCGGATAGACGTCGATCGGCCGGATCAGCCGTTCCTGCCAGAACGGCTCGGCCGACGGGAACGTGCCGGTTACCTCCCGCAAGCGGAACCGGGTGATCTTCACGTAGCGTCTCCTTCCCCTCGCGTCGATGCGCCAAGCGCTCAGCCCGCGTGCCGGAAGCCGGCGACTCGCATCTCGAGCGGCGCGCCTTCTTGCAGGATCGCCGCCTCGATCACCTCGCCGATGATGACGACCGAATCGCCGGCCGACGTTTCCGATTCGACCCGACAGACAAGATAGCCGACCGCGTCCGCCAGCGCCGGTTGGCCGCTCGCCGTTTCGACCACGGCCAGATCGAGCGTCGCGAATTTGTCGCCGGCGCGCGCTTTCGGCCGCCCGAGCGCGCCGGCGAGGTCCTTTTGCCCGTCGAGCAACGGGCTGACGACGAACAATCCGCTGGCGCGGATGAGCGGCAGGGTCGAACTGTCGCGTTCGACCGAAACCATCACCAGCGGCGGCACGAACGACGCCTGGCTGAGCCAGTTGGCCGTGAAGATGCCGCGCTCGCCATCATGTTCGGCGCTGACGGCATACAGCCCATAGGTGATGGCGCGCAGGACGGTCTTTTTCGCTTGCTGGTCCATTGTTCGATGTTCCTCCTCTGGATCAAAATGCGCTAACATGGCAACGCGATCTTATCCGAAGAGTTGGCGGATGCTGGTTCATTTGGAACTCCGAGGAGCTCGTGATGACTGTCCCGACATTCAAACGATTTTGGGGCCCGACGCTGCAGGCCCTGAGCGATGGCGAGACGCGGGCCATAGACGATGTCGTGGATCTCGTCGCCTGGCACTTCAACCTGTCGGACACCGATCGTTTCGCAATGACGCGCGGCGGGACCAATACGCAGATGCGCGACCGTATCAACTGGGCGACAACCTATTTGGCGAAAGCGGGGCTCCTCTCTCGTCCATCCGGCAACCAGGTGCAGATCACGGATCGGGGAAAAAGTGTGCTTCGTGATCTTGATCGAGGACGCACACTCGACCTTGACCTGCTCCGGCAATTTCCGGAGTTCGTAGAATTCGAACGACGACGCGGAACCCGCCGATCAGCCGGCGAGCGTCCGGTTGGAAATATCGCCGAATCGATTCCCGAATGGAATTCCAACGTAGTCGCGGACCGTCGCCCATACCCGGGTGCTCCGCGGCGCCGCCTTCAAGGCCTGATGCAACAGTTCGTATCGGGCCTTGAAGCATTGGAATTGTTATTCGTCGCCCAATCGTTGCTCGTATCGGCAGGTTATCATCTGTGCGATGCGGAGAGCGTCGCCGCCGCTGACGGCAACGCATCCGACGCGACATGTGTGATGAGCCTCGACGCCTTCCGTGTCGCGCGCGTTCTCGTGCAGGCGATCCAAAGCGACGGACCTGTGCCAAGCGCGTTGATTCACCGCCATATGCGGGAGATGTCGGTTCGCCGATGTCGATTCGGCGTGCTTATCGCTCGCCATGAATTTGCGCCAGACGCGCGTGAGACGCCCACGCTACTCGAGAAGGACATTGTCCTGATCGACGGTGATGATCTTGCGCGCCGTCTTACCGACGGAACGTTGGGCGTGGCAGTCGATAGCCGACGCGGGCCGGACGCCTGATGTCTCACCGGCATCCCTCGGATTCGTGGGAGGCGCCCAGCCAAAACTGGGCTGGATGAGGTAGCGCGCAGCCGTCATGTACGCGTCAGATCAGCGATAATTACGCCAGCGCCATGACCGCGACGCGGCGGTCGGCGGCGCGCGATGTGGCCCCTTCGGTCGATGTTCCGACCCACGCTCAGGTGATCGTATTTTCCGTCGCCGTCCGGTCGTGCACGCGGACTGGCCTGGCGGACGAGGTTCGAAGGATCGTTCGATGTCGTTGTTCGCGTTGCTGCCGGCGCTGATCGCCTTGTGGATGGTCACGCACGTCTGGACCCCATGGGGTGGTCGGCCGAGCGGCGTCGTCGTCTGGGTCGTGCCGCTGTCGCTGCTTGCCCGCTTGCGCATGTTCGGCCGAGCCGCGTCGATCGGGCTGGCGCTGGTTGTCGTCGGCGCTCGGCTCGGCTGGATCGATTGGCCAATCGCGCTCGCGCTGGCGGTCACGCTGCTGGTCGTGCCGGCGCTGCCGAATCGGTATGTCCTGACGACCGAAGGGATCGGGGTCGGTCACGCCGCGTTTCGGCGGTGGACCGAGTTCGGCGGGGTGAGCCGACGGCCGGGCGGCATCCGGCTCGGCGGCGTCGCGGGCGGCCGCGGCATGACCGTCTGGCTCTCGGGCGGCCGGGACGACGATGCGTTCGTGCTGGTCGTCCGTCGTCTGCTCCGCGGGTCGTACAAGGGACAGGACAGCGGGCTCGCCGCATCAGGCGCCTGGACCGCGCCGCCGGGCGAGGCGATGCGGCCGGCGACGAGTTGAGCGAGTGTCTTCGCCCGTTGCGACCGGCGGGCCGCGTCTCGATGCGTCTCTTGCCGACTGGCCTACTTGCCGACTCGTCGACTCGCCATCTCACGCCATCGCCGCCCGCACCAATTCGGGCACGGCTGATGGTCGGTCGGCGACGCGGACGCCGGCCGCTTCGAGCGCGGCGATCTTTTCCGCCGCCGTGCCCGCCCCGCCGCTGATGATCGCCCCCGCATGGCCCATCCGTTTGCCGGGCGGCGCCGTGCGGCCGGCGATGAAGCCGACCACCGGTTTCGTCACATGCTCGGCGATGAAATTCGCCGCCGCTTCTTCGTCGCTGCCCCCGATTTCGCCGATCAGCACGATCGCTTCCGTCGACGGGTCGGCCTGGAACAGCCGCAGCACGTCGACGAACGACGTGCCGATCACAGGATCGCCGCCGATCCCGACCGCGGTCGATTGACCCAGCCCCGCCCGCGTCAGGGCGTCGACCACTTCGTACGTCAGGGTGCCGGAGCGCGAGACGAGCCCGACCGGCCCCGGCGCATGGATGAAGCCGGGCATGATGCCGACCTTCGCCTCGCCCGGCGTGATCAGGCCGGG
>JAICJJ010000364.1 GCA_025928535.1 Thermomicrobiales bacterium | reverse complement strand
CGTGGGCGGACCTCGGCTTGCCGCCGGAGCAGACCGTCGCCCCGGTCACGGCGACGCTCCTCTGGATCAGCGGGGAAGACCCGGCGACCGCGGCCGCCGTCTGTGAGGCCGCAAACCCCGCTCTGCCGACCCCTGATCCCGTCGATCCGCCGCCCGCGCCGGCCGCCACGCCTGTTCCGGCCACGCCTGCGCCAGCCGCGGCGGACGACACGGCTGATCCCGCGCCGACCGTGACGCCGGAGCCGCCCGCCCGCGACGCGTCGGCTTCGCCGCCGTCGCGTGTCGCCCCGGCCGTCGTCGACCCGGCGCCGGCCACGCCTCCGGCCGCTTCGAAACCGAATGGAGGTCGCGCGGCGTCCGCCGGCAAAGACCAGGGTGGCTCCAACGGCTCCGCCCGCGCCACGCCGCCGTCCCAGAGCGGGGCCAGCAAGTCGGGCGATCGCAAAGGCGCCGAGGGCGGCCGACACAACGACCGGAACAAGGCGAACGGCGCGACATCGACCGCTCCCGCTGACTAACGCTCACGAGTCAGGGCGGACGATGCCGGAGGAATGACGGCATCAGCATGACGACATCGAAATGACGATGGCGCCGGGACGGGAGGTCGTTCCGCTTGCCGTCCGTCTCCCGGCCATCGAAACCGCGCCAACGGCTACACTCTGCGCTGCGATCGTCGCCCATTGCCGCGCGTGGCCGCATTGACGCCTGGCGCTCCGAGGGAGTCTCCCGATGGATTTCGGCCCCTTCATCATCATCAGCCTGCTGTATGGCCTCCTCGCCATCCGTTGCCTGTGGCAACTCGCCCACAGTTGGCGGCCGACGTTCGACCGGCAATTCACCCCGGCCGACCGGATGCTCGTCGATCAGGCCGCGTTTTTCGTCCTTGTCCCGATTTCGGTCGCCCTGCACGAGATGGGGCACGCCGTCACGATCAAATTGCTCGGCGGCACGGTCGAAGGGTGGGGCTATTACGGCTTCGCCGGCTGGGTCGGGTTCGACCCGTCGCAATTCACCGCATCCGAGCGCATCCTGATCGCCGCCGCTGGCACCATCGTCAATCTCCTGCTCGCCGCCATCGCCACCGGCCTCGTCTTTTTCAAGCGCCCGCCGATGCGGGCGGCGTTCAACGAATTGCTGTTGCAGTTTTCCTTCATCTCGCTGTTGAACGCGCTGATCCTCTACCCGTTGCTCGATCTGCTGACCGGGATGGAAGGCGACTGGTCGCAGATGTATTTCGGCGGTGTGCCGGCCCTGAGCGCGATCATCCTCGCCGTACAGATCGGCGTCATCGCGTTCATGTTCTGGATCTGGAAGAGCCCGGCCATGCACGCGCGCATCGTCGCGCTGACGGGCGGCGCTTCCGGCGGCCAGTGGACGACGGTCAGCCGTCCTGGCCGCTCGGTCCGGGCGGCGAAGCCCGCGGCGCCGACCGATCCGGTGCACGCGAAACTGGCGGACGCGGCCGAGCGGGTCGCCAGCGGCTGGCCCGTGCCGATCGAATCGGGCATCCAGCAGCGGCATGATGGGCCGATGCTCGTGCTCTCCTGGACGGCCGGCGGGGCGCAGCGGGCCGTGCTGGCGCTGGCGCGCGCCGACGCCATTCTCCTGACGGGAGTCGCCCACTGGAGCGGCGGCGCGACGCCGACCACCCGTCCCCTCGGCCAGGAGCCGCCGTCGATCGACGCCGACCGCCTGACGCTGGCGCTCCGTCTGGCGATGGAACGCGTCGATGCCTGGAGCCCCGCCGCCGCCAGCGCCATGCCCAATCCGGGGCCAGTTGGCTGAGTCGGGGAGTCGAGGAGTCGAGGAGAACGGAGGATCATCGCTCGCCGCCTGTTCTCGCCATTCCGACACAGGAGAAATCCGTTCATTCATTGAGGATCAGCGTCGCCGTCGCCCGGGGCTGAACCCCCGGGCTGCGCCGATAAGCCCCCTCCGGGGGCTGAGGACGGATTCCTCGCGGCGGCTGGTCTGAAAAACTCCCCGGCGGACCCGAGAGAAACGACCGCATTGGGGAGGTTTGCATGCCGTGAAGGCGCCGCCGCGCGGCATGACGACGCAGGATGACGGCGGGGACGCGGCGGCGCGTCCGGTCCAAAATCTTGACGCGCACCCCTGCGGTCGGCGCCATGGTGGTGAATCAGACCTTCAGCGTGAGAATCGATTGACAACGTCGGTTCCGGGCCAGAAAATGGCGTCACGTTCGACTGAGTCTCCGACATGTCCCGTTTCGACGCCATGCTCCGCGCGCTTGTCCCGGAGCATCCGACCCATCGTGCGGCCGGAGCGGCCGCCGGCAGGAGCCTCGCCCTGGATCCGATCCGTTTCGACGCCCTCAGTCGCCGCCTCGGTCGTCTCCCCTCCCGTCGCCGTCTCGTCCAGACGGCCGGCGGCTTGCTGCTCGCCGGCGTGCTCTCCCCCGCCGCCTCGCTCTCCGCCCGCAAGCGCAAGAAGAAGCGGTGCCGGGCGCCCTGCACGAGCGGCATGGTCTGCAAGCGGGGCAAGTGCGTCTGCCCGGCGCCGCAGGAGGCGTGCGGCGGCCAGTGCTACGACCCGTGCGAGGGACTACCGGCCTCCGGCCAGACCGCGGCGCGGCATCCCGTGACGTGCAAATGCTGTCTGAGGCCAGGCAGCTACAACTGCGATCAGACAGGGAGTCTGCCCTGCTGCGCGCAGGCGTGCGATCCCCTCGCAGCCACTCCGACCTGTCAGGAGTTCGTCGATTCGAGATGCCACGAGGATGTGGAGTGTTTCCCGAGGCAGTATTGTCCGCCCGGGATCGATCCTCGGGCCTGCGCGGATATCCCCGCCTGACGCTCCGCCGTTTGCGCGGCCTTGTGCGCCCGCTCGCCGTCCGGCGTTGACGGACGACCGAAATCGGCGCCGCCGTCACCTGCCCGACATCGCCGCGCTTGGGCGCAGCCGCCGCCATCCCGCCCAGGCGAACGCGGCCAGCATCGCCAGGGCGGCGACGGCGCTGACGATCAGGCCGATCCGCAACGACGCCGGGGCGTAGCGCAATTCGACCCGATGTTCCCCCGCCGGAATCGGCACGCCGCGCAGCAGGAGATCGGTCGGCAAGATCGCGGCCGGCTTGCCATCCACGGTCGCCTGCCAGCCGTTGGCGTACGGCTCGCTCAGCACCAGCAGCCCGGGCGCGGTGGCACGGACATCGACCGCAATCGTGTCGCCGTCGTCCCGCGTGACCGTCGCCGTTTCGGCGCCCGTCGCGGCGGCGACGGCGGGCGGCGCGCCTTCGACGAACGCCGTCTTGAACGGATCGACCGCGCCGCTGGCGATCGGCGCGAGCGATTCGCCGCGCACGGCGGGGCGCACGTCGTGGACGATCCAGGCGCGGCGGGCGTCCGGGCGCCGGTCGTAGACGATCACATGGTCGTTGGCGAAGACTTTCTTGCCGCCGTTGGCGAGGGCGACGACATCGGGCCGGTCTTGCGGCAGCGCCGCGTCGACCAGCGCGTAGCGGACATCGAGCAGATCGAGCAGCGGCGACCCGGTTCCGGGCGGGAGGAGATAGGCGGTGTGGTAATTCTGCGCCTGGCCGTTGAGCACGCGCATGAATTCGTCGTAGCGGGCCAGTTCGATCGGATCGTAGCCCTGGATTTCGTCCAGCCCGAGCAGCATCGGCCGGCCGTTGACGAGGATCGCCTGCACGCCCGGGTCGAAGCGGCGGCCCATGTAACTGGCCTGCCGGGCAGCGTCGCCCGGATAGAGGATGCCGCCGTAGCCGACGTAGCGAAATGGCCCGTCCGCCGCTTGCCGCGCCAGCAGGAAATCGCCGGCCCCGCCCGGATCGGTCGGGCTGATTTCCCGCTTGAGGGCGGCCATCACGCTCGGATCGGAATGCCATTGTCCTTCCCAGGAGGGATCGACCGGCCAGCCGAGCCAGGAGCCGGTCACTTCGAGGCCGGTCGGCTGGATG
>JAICJJ010000034.1 GCA_025928535.1 Thermomicrobiales bacterium | reverse complement strand
CATTCTTTTCGAGAATGACCTCGCCGGAGATGTCCCATTGCGTCAGGCGGTAGGGGCCGGTGCCGAGCGAGTTGCCCTTGTTGATCCAGTCAGTGAGTTTGTCTTTCTGGTCGGCGCCGACTTCGGCGTCGCCGCCGTTGGCCATGCCGACCTTGCTGTCCATGACGCCCATCATCTGGGCTGACAGGATGGCCGGCAGCGCGGCGTTCGGCGATTTCAGCTTGATTTCGACCGTCGCCGGGTCCACCGCCTTGACGGAGTCGAGAAAGTCGGAGAAGAGAAAACTCGGGTTGCCTTTGAGATTGTTGAGACGATTCCAGCTCCAGACCCAGTCGTCGGCCGACATCGGGTTGCCGCTGTTCTGGAACTTGACGCCTTGCCGAATCTTGATCGTCGCCGTCAAACCGTCGGAACTGTACGACGGCATGTCTTCGGCCAGCAGCGGCTTGATGTCGCCGATCTTGGAGCCGTCCGGAATGTGATAGAGGCTCTCGTAGAGCAGGTTGAGCGCCGCGCTGGGATTGATCTCGTAAAACTTGCCAGGGTCCATGTAGAGCCAGTTTTGGGTCTGGAGGCTGTCCAGCACCACCAACTGATTCGCGTTCGATTGGGCGCGCGGCGCGGCGCTTGCCACGTGCGGGGCGGCCAAATCGCGCGCCAGCGGCAACGTGGCGGCGGCGGTGGCTGCCGCGCTCGCCTGCATCAGACGTCGGCGGTTAAGTTTCCGTGCTTCGAGCGCTCGAAGGACTTCGTACCAAAGCGGGTCAGTCATCTTGCGTCCTCGCTCCTGCGTCGAACCGGCCGAAACAACGCCGGTCTCCGCCCCGCGGGCTCGTCACGGCATCGTGACGACACGCCACCATGTCGGGGCGTACCGTGAGACCCATGCCAAAACGCCCGCTGCGGGCGTGTGGCGCGCCGGCATCATAGCATGGTGGTCCGCCGGATCGACCGCCCCGGCCGGCGCCGATGCCGCATCCGGGGCTGGTCCGGCTCAGCGCGAGCGCCGCTCCAGCACGATCCGAACGTGGTGGTCGCCGGCGACGATCTGATCGACGTACTTGCCGTCGACGGCCGTGCCGCCAGGGCCTTCGACCAGGGCCGGCTCGACCGCATCGGACATGCCCGATTCGACCTCGACGGTCATCGCAACCGCCAGAATCTCGTTCGCGATCGTCTCCCGGAACGCTTCGATCGCGGCGGCGACTTCCGGGTCGGCGGCGGCGGCGACGGCGATCGTGTCTTCGATCCGATAGCCGGCGCGCTTGCGGGCGTCTTGCACGCCGCGCACGAAATCGCGGGCGATCCCTTCCCGAATCAATTCGGGCGTCAGCGTCGTGTCGAGGACGATCGTCGTCTCCGGACCCTGCGCGGCGGCGTAACCGGCGCGCTTGGCGAGATCGACCAGAATTTCGGACGGCTCCAATGTGATCTGTTCGCCGTCCGCCAGCGTCAATTCGACCGGCTCGCTGGCGGCGACACGGGCGGCGACCAGGACGGGATCGACCTGGCCAAGGGCCTCGCGCACGGCGCCGAGTCGTTTGCCGTATTTCGGCCCGAGGACGCGCAGATTCGGCCGGATGTCGTAGGCGAAAACGTCGCCGGGATTCGTCAGGCGGTCGATCGCCTTGACGTTCAGTTCGTCGAGCACCTGATTCTGCAAACGCAGGACCGCATCGAGCGTCTCGGGGCGGCGGGCGTAGACCAGCAGTTTCGGCAGCGGCTGCCGCACCTTGACCGCCGCTTCCTGCCGCGCCGCGTGGCCGGCGCTGACGACTTCCAGCACGGCGGCCATGTCGGCCGAGAGGCCGGCGTCGATCTTCGCTTCGTCCTGCGCCGGGTAGTCGGTCAGGTGGATCGAAGCCAGGGCGTGCGGATCGACGGCGCGGACGAGATTCTGGTACATCGCCTCGGTGATGAACGGCACGAACGGCGCGAGCAGCCGGGCGAGGGTGGTCAGGCATTCATAGAGGGTCTGGTAGGCGGCCGCCTTGTCGCGGTCGCTTTCGCTTTTCCAGAAGCGGCGGCGATTGCGCCGGATGTACCAGTTCGACAACTCCTCGATCGTGAAGCGTTCGATCGCCCGCGACGCCCGATCGGGAGCGTAGTCGTCGAGAGCGGACCGCACTTCGCCGATGAGGCGGTGCAATTGCGAGACGATCCAGCGGTCGAGCAGCGCCCGTTCCGCCAGCGGCACAGCGTTGGCTGGATCGGCCGGATCGAAGCGATCGAGCGCGGCGTAGGTCGCGAAAAAGGCGTAGGAGTTCCAGAGCGGAATCAGGAATCGGCGGCGCACCTCGTCGCAAATGTTGTAGCCGAAGTTGAGATTGGCGTCCGGGTTGGCCGTGGCGAACAGCCAGCGCATGGTGTCGACGCCGGCGATTTCGGCGGCGTCGTCGAACCAGATCGCGTTCCCCTTGCTCTTGTGCATCTCTTCGCCCCGCTCGTCGCGCATGAGCGCGTAGGCGAAGACGGTGGTGAAGGGGCGGCGATCGACGAGCGCGGTGCTCTGGGCGAGGAGCGAGTAGAACCAGTTGCGAAACTGGCCGGGAAAACTTTCGGAGACCAGATCGGCCGGGAACCATTTTTCCCAGTAGGCCCGGTCGTGCCGGTAGTGCAGGGTCGAAAAAGGCACGATGCCGGCGTCGAGCCACGGGTTGCCGACGTCGGCGATGCGGGAGACGATTTCGCCGCACTGCGAGCAGGCGATCTTGACGGCGTCGATCCACGGGCGGTGCGGCGTGTGCCCGGCGAAAACGTCCCAGCCTTCGACGGCGCGCGCTTCGAGTTCGGTTTCGCTGCCGATCACGTCGAAATGGCCGCAGGCGGGGCATTCGTAGATCGGCAGCGCCAACCCCCAGTAGCGCTTCTTGGAGATCATCCAGTCGTCCATGTGCGCGAGCCAGTCGAGCTCGCGGTCGAGGCCGAACGACGGATGCCAGTCGATCTGCCGGGTGACGTCCATCATCGGCTGGCGGAGTTCGCCCATCGAGATGAACCACTCGTCGACCAGCCGGAAGACGAGATCGGTGCCGCAGCGCCAGCAGACCGGGTATCGGTGGCGATAGTGCTCGGCGCGGTAGAGCAGGCCTTTCGCCTTCAGATCTTCGGCGATCGGCAGGGCGACTTCGTGAACGTAACTGCCCGTCAGATCGCCGAAGCCGTCGACGTAGACGCCGAATTCGTTGATCGGCGCGACGACCGCGAGGTCATGTTCCTTGGAGAGGGCGAAGTCTTCCTTGCCGCAGCCGGGCGCGATGTGGACGATGCCCGTTCCTTCGCTGGCGCTGACTTCGTCCCACGGAATGACCCGAGGGGCGATGCCCTGCTCGGCGGGAAGTTCGTCGAACGGGCCGCGGTAGGGCCGGCCGACCAGATCGGCGCCGGAGACCTTGCCGGTGACGGAATAGTCGCCGCGCAGGGCGCTCCGCGCCGCTTCTTCCGCGACGTAATAGACCTGCCCATCCTGCTCGACGCGGAGATAGGTCAGGTCGGGATGGACCGCCGCGGCGACGTTGGCCGTGAGCGTCCAGGGCGTCGTCGTCCAGACGAGGAGATTGGCGCCCGGCTCGTCAAGCAGCGGAAAGCGGACGAAAACCGAAAGATGGGTCCGTTCCTGATAGCCTTCGGTGACGATTTCGTGTTCCGAGATGCCGGTGCCGCAGCGCGGGCACCAGGGCATCACGTCGTGCCCCTTGTAAATCCAGCCCCGTTCGTGGCACGTCTTCAGAAAATGCCAGATCGTGTAGTTGTTTTCGTCCGACATCGTGTAATACGAGTCGTCCCAATCCATCCAGTAGCCGAGACGAATCGATTGGTCGGTGATGCGGTCGGCGAAGGTGAGCACGCGCTGCTTGCAGCGCTCGACGAAGTCGGCGACGCCGTAGGCTTCGATGTCACGCTTGCTCTTGAGCCCGAGTTCCTTTTCGACCTCGACCTCGACCCAGAGCCCTTGGCAATCGAAGCCATTCTGATAGCGCTGGCGCTCGCCGAGCATGGTGTGATAACGCTGGAAGAGATCCTTGTAAGTGCGGCCCCAGGCGTGGTGGACGCCCATTGGGTTGTTCGCCGTGATCGGGCCATCCAGAAACGAATAGCGGCGCTCTGACGCGTCGTTGCGATGGAGGTATCGCTCGACGATGTCCTGTTCTTTCCACCACGCGAGCAGGTCGCGTTCGAGCGCCGGAAAATCGACGCGATTTGGCGCTTCAGCGATTCCAGGCATGTGGAAGATCCTCGTTCCTGGCGTCTCTCGGAAAATGGCGATCCATGCAAAAAGCCGTCCTCGTCGTGAGGACGGGCAAACCCGCGCCGCGTTTGATTGCTCGACGGGTCGCCTGCGCCGCTGCAAGGGAACAAGGTAGCATCGTGGGGGAGCGCGGCGCAATGAATCCGGCGGCCGCCCGATTGACGTAACCTTTAGGAATGACGCGTCAAAAACGACGTCTGGCCGCGCGTGGGGGCGGGTTGGACGGACGACGAACGAGAGGGAAGGGGCAATGAACAGCCGACGATTCGATGCGCTTGCGCGGCGTCTGGTAACGGGCGTCGATCGCCGAACGCTGCTGCGGAGCGCTGCGGCGGCCGGCGCGGCGGCGTTGGGCGTGTCGGCGCGCGACGAAACCGAGGCGAGCCGGCTGCCGGCGAATTGCCAGCGCTTCATTCTGGCGGCTGGCAAGAAGCCGACCAAGCAGTTCAAGCATATCGACGACGATGTGCAGATCACCCTCAAGCCAAAGGGAGCCAACCCCTCGCAATGGCGGGTGTTGCTCGACGATCACAACGGCACGCCGAATGGTCCGAGCGGCGCGCATTTTCATCCGATTCAATTCAACGCGAAGATCGGCGACCGGATTCAAGTCGTCGGGACGAATGTCCAGGGACCGAACTGCGAGCTCGATTCGATGTACCTGTTTTGCGCGACCGGCGGCAACAAGAACAAAGGCAAGAAATTGATGGACCATTATGTCTGCACGAGCGCGCAGGGTCAAAAGACGGGGAAATTCTTCGACAAGACCTTTCGCATTCGATGATTGGTTGACACGTCCAAATGGTCGTCGTGAGCCACGCGAAGGGTCTCGTCCTTCCTGGTGATGAGGCCGGGATGCTTCGCTGCGACCCAGGATGACGATTGGCGCGTCGCATCCGCTAGGACTCGCGGGCGATGCGGGCCGGGTCCGACTTGAACGAGCCGAGCAGGCGAATCTTCGCTCGTCGGTAGAGCGCCGTCGTGCCGAGCAGGTACGACAACCCGAGCAGATAGGACGCGGTCACGTCGGTCAGCCAGTGGTGGCCGAGATAGATGCGGCTCGGGCCGACTAACGCGATCAATCCGGCGCACAGCGCAACGAGCGGGCGTCGGACGCGATCCGGTCGGATCAACGTCGCGGCGAGATAGCCGAACGAGCCGTAAATCCCGACGTAATTCAGGACGTGCCCGCTGGGAAATGACGTGTCGCCGAGTCGCGCTGGCGAGACGCGAACATGCTCGGGATGGGGTCGGGGCCGCCGCATCGCCCGCTTGACCGAAAATGAAATCAGCGACGTTCCCCAGCCCGCGAGTTGGAACGCGGCTTCGAGCGGAAAGCCGAACGCCAGCCAGACGCCGACAAGCCCCGCCGGGATGACGGCGCTGGCGGGGGCGAATCCGGGCCACGAAACCGCTTGCATCGACCGGCGAAGCCAGGGTTGCTGGTTGCGCTGGAGCGCGACCGTCACGCGGCGATCGACGAAGTCGCTGCGCTGCCGCTTGACGATCGTGAAGAGGAGCGCGAACGCCGCCAGGGCGACCCCGGCGACGCCGATGGCGCGCCGCCCGCGGGCGAGCGCCACGCGCGGCGGGAAGACCTCCCGGGTCGAAAGGCGGCCGGTCGGCGTTTCGTGCGGTAATTCGATGCCGCGTGGCCAGATCGTTCCCGAACGCCCGCTTCGCATCGCGCCTGACCTTTCTCGCGGCGTGTTCCAGACCGGACCGCAGGTGTAGTCGAGGGCCGCCCAGGATGTCAATCGGCGGCGCGGGAGCGTTCCCGCGTCGATCATGGCTGGGGCCATCTGGCGCACTTCGCATGGTACGGTTCGGCCACGACTCGAATGGCGATCCCGACCGGGGAATCGAGGCAAGCGTGTCGACATCGTTCATCGCGCGAGGACGGGTGACGCGGCCGACGCTGGCGCCGTGGCTCTTTCCGGGAACGGCGGCATTGCTGGCGATTCTTTTCGTCGCCTTTCCTGGTTCGATCGCGGACAAGGCGCATCTGGCGGTCCATGGCCTGTGCGCGCAGACGCCGAGCCATTCCCTCATCCTCGGCGGGCAGCGTCTGCCGTTCGACGCCCGGATGACCGGCATCTATGCCGGCGCGCTCTCGACCTCCGCCTGGTTCTTCTGGCGCGGCCGATTTCGCGGCTGGCTCCTGCCGCCGCCGCGCGTCGTCGTCGCGCTCGTGGCGTCGGTCGCGGCGATGGGGGTGGACGGGGCGAATTCGCTGGCGCGCGATCTCGGCTTCGCGACGCCGTATGCGCCGAACAACACGCTCCGGTTGGCGACCGGACTGGCGACCGGGACCGCCCTTGCGACCGCGCTCTGTTTCTTGCTGGCGACCACGTTGTGGCGAACCGGCGAAAATCGGGCTGCCGTCGCCGGGATGCGCGAGTGGGGTCTGCTTGGCCTGATCCAGTTGCCGATCGCGGCGGCGCTGCTGTCGGGCATTGGCGTTTTCTACGCGCCCGCCGCGCTGCTTCTCGTGGTTGCCGCGGGCGGCGTGATCGCGGCGTTGCTCGCGGCGAGCGGCTTGCTGGCGCTCGGTCGGGACCGACGATGCCTCGCCTGGAGCGACGCCGCCGTCGCCGGCACGCTGGCGCTGCTCGGCGCCGTCGCCATCATGGCGCTGGCGGCGTGCGGCCGGCTCGCGCTCGAAGCCGCCGTTGGACCATCACCGCTGACGTAACGGCGGATGGCGCGAGCTATGCTAGACTGCGGAACGGTCCCACCGGATCGTTCGCAGGTCGCCGACTTCATGCAGAACGGACCTGCGCCCCGTCGTCGCCTCATCTCGATGAAGGATCACCATGCGTGTAGTGCGAGACGTTGGATACATCAAGCGGAAGAAGCGGCTCGCGACCCTTTCGGCGCTGGCCGGCGTGGCGTTGCTCGGCTCCGCGTTCTGGTTGGCGACGGCTGGCAATCCGAATGCCGTCCTGATCGCCTACGCGCCGTTGCTTGCCGGGACGCTCGTGTTTCATTTCGGCATGCAGCAGGTCGCCAAATGGAATCGCTCGCCGCGCAACGACGAAGCGCTGGACGCGGTTTTGAAGGGGTTGGGCGACCGCTACGGGTTGGTCCACTACGCGACCCTCGGCAAGCATGTCGTGGAGCACGCCCTCGTGCATCCCGGCGGCATCCTGACGCTGACGGTCCGCGACACGCCCGGCACGGTCGAATTCCGCAACGGGCGCTGGCGCAAGACCGGCGGCGGGTTTTCCCGCCTGTTCGGCCTGGGCGGACCGCAACTCGGCAACCCGACCGCCGAGGCGTCGGCCGACGTGGCCGCGGTCGAGGCGGAAACCGAAGCGGCGAACCAGGCGGTCGATGTCGATGCGGCGATCGTCTTTTTGAGCCCGAATGTCCAACTCGAGGTCGAAGAGCCCGATTTCCCGGTCACCAATGCCGATGGCCTGCTCGAATTGATCCGGACGTTGCCGGTCGATCCCTCGCTGACCGCGAACGACCGCAAGGCGTTGGTCGATCTGCTGGCCACCGGCGAGCACGTCGAACAGCAACAACCGACGACGCGGCGACGGCCGGTCAAGCGGCGAGCCGCCTGACATGGCGCGGCGAATGTCGCCGATCGCCGACGAAGCCGGCAGGTCGGGCCCGGAGCGTTCCTGGCCGGTCTGGGGGCACGCCCGCGCGGCGGCGGCGTTTCGTGAGGCGATCGGGGCCGGCCGGATTTCGCATGCGTATCTTCTGAGCGGGCCGACCGGAGTCGGCAAGCGCGCCCTTGCGCGCGCCTTTGCCCAAGCCGTGCTTTGTCAGACGGATGATCGAATGGACGCCGGCGTGCCGTGCGGCGTCTGTTCGGCTTGCCGGCGAATTGCCCACGGCGCGCATCCGGATGTCGAGGCGTACGATCTCGAGTTGCAGGCGCGACTCGCGGAGCGCGGGGGCAAAAACACCGGCATCACGATCGACACCGTTCGCCAACTTCGGGCGGCGACCGCCTTGCGACCGATGGAAGGCAGCCGCCGCTTCATCATCCTCGACGACGCCGAAACGATGCAGTCGCCGGCGCAGGAAGCATTGCTCAAGACGCTCGAAGAGCCGCCGCCGCTGGTGACGCTGATCTTGCTAGCGACGGATGCGGAAGCCTTGCTGCCAACGATTCGCTCCCGACTGCAGATCCACGAATTGGGGCCGGTCGACGAGCGGACGATCGTGGCCGGCCTCAACCGGATGGGGGTCGCGCCGGAGCGGACGCAGATGCTCGCCCGATTGGCGCAGGGCCGACCGGGCTGGGCGATTCGCGCGGCGAACGATCCGGCGCTCGAACAGGAGCGCCTGGCGACGATCGAGCAAGCGGTGGAATGGATCGCCGCCAGTCGATATGACCGCCTCGTCACGGCGATCCGAACGGGCGACGCCTTCGGGAAGCGCAGAGACGCGGTATTCGCCGACCTCGAGACGGCGCTCGGCGTCTGGCGGGATCTCTTGTTGCATCGGCTCGGCCTGGACGACCGCGTCGCGTTTCCGACCCATGCCGATCGGATCATCGCCTTGGCGACGCCATGGACGACCGCCGAGATCGTGCGGGGGATCGGCTCCGTGCAGGCATGTTTGGCCGATCTCGAAGCGAACGTACGCCCGAAATTGGCGACCGAAGCGATGGTGCTGCAATGGCCGAATTCAGCGACAGCGGGATGAGCGCGCAGGGCGGCTGGCCGGGAATGCCGGCCAACCGCGAGGAAGCGCGGGCGCTCGCCCGGGAGCGTTTCAAGGCGAGGCTGCAAGCGGGGGAGCCGGTCGGCCAGTGCGGCTGTCACGACGAGATGACGGCCCTCGGACCGAGTTCGGACCACGAGCCGGCCGAGCGGGTCGCCGGCGTGCGCTTCCGCGACAGCGGGCAGACCTACTATTTTCGCGCGGCCGGACTCGATCTGGCCGTCGGCGATTGGGTGGTCGTCGACACGGGACGGGGCCGGGAAGCGGGGCGGGTCGTCATCGCGCCGCAGGCGGTGCGGTTGTCGCTGTTGCAGGGCGACTTGCATCCGATTCAACGCAAGATGGACGACCGCGATGTTCAGCGGATGGAGGAATTTCGCCGCGGCTCGTCACGCGCGATCCGGGCATTCGGGGCGCGAGCGCGGGCGCGCGGCGCGGCGATCAAACCGATCAGCGCCGAATATTCGTTCGACGGCTCGATGCTCGTGCTGAACTATTCGATGCCAGAGCGGGAACGGCATGTCGATGGCGGCACGTTGCGGGCGCTGGCGCGCGACCTTGCCGCGGAATTCGAGGCGCGCGTGGAGTTGCGGCAGGTTGGACCGCGCGATGAAGCGCGGCTCCTCGGCGGCGTCGGCCGCTGCGGCCGAACGCTCTGCTGTGCGTCATGGCTGCCGGTGTATCCCGAAATTTCGATGAACATGGCGAAGACGCAGGACCTGCCGCTCAATCCGACCAAGGTGTCTGGCGTCTGCGGCCGTCTCCTCTGTTGTCTCTCGTATGAGAACGAGCAATACAAGCAGATGAAAGCGATCGTGCCGCGGCTGGGACAGATGGTGGACACGCCGGCCGGCCCCGCGCAGGTGATCGGGCTGCAATTGCTGAAGGAACTGGTCACGGTCCGGAACGCGGACGGCGTCGATGCGGTGTATTCGAGCGCCGAACTCGGCCTGCGTTCGTCGATCGCGGAAGCGGCCGAACTGGCGCCGGCGCCGGCTCCAACCGTGCCAATCGCGGCGAGCGAGCCGGCGCCGCCGGCCGCGATCGACGAGGACGAAGCGGAGCCGCCTCACGACGAGGCGGCGCAAGACGAGCCGGCGGCGCAAGGCCGACGACGACGCCGCCGGCGCGGCTCCCGGCGCGGCTGATCGGAACGCCGCGCCGGTCCGGACGGTCCTGCCGGGCGACCGTGGAGGAGAACGTGGCGCTCTACCTGGTCATTCACGAGCCAAAACCGGATGACGACGAGGCGGTGCGGGCGCCGACGCGGTTGGTCGAACTCGCCCGCGACTCGCAACGTGAAGGCGCCACGCCGCGCTGGCTGCGGGCCTGGTCGCCCGATTTGCACGACGACCGCATTTTCTCCCTCTGGGAAGCCGACAACGCCGCCGAGATCGAGGCGATGCTCGAACGATACGGCTTTCTCGATCATCTCGCGCCGCGGCCGCTGCGGGTGCGCGAGTGGGGCCCCGACGAGGTGCTTGCCGCCAACGAGTAAGGCGGGCGCCGTCGGCGTAGCGTCGCAATGCTAGAATCGGCTTCCGCGCCCCGGCGACGGCGGCGCGACGAGCGATCCATGGCATGGCGAGGGAGCGACCGATGGCGGCCTATCGTGCGGTGGGACAGCGGGTCAAGCGACAAGACACGCCGCCCAAATTGACGGGACAGGAACGGTTCACGGCCGATTTGCAGATTCCGGGTCTGCTCTATGCGCGGCCGGTCGGCAGCGCCTACGCCCATGCCCACGTGCGCAACATCGACGCCTCGCGGGCTCTGGCGACGCCGGGCGTCGTCGCGGTCATCACCGGCGACAACCTGCCGGAACCGACGCGCAAGGCGCTTTCGGCGGGCAAATCGCCCTTCGCATTCGGCGAAGCCCTCTACGCCGGGCAGTTCGTGGCGCTGGTGCTGGCGGAGTCGGACGCGGCCGCGCAAGACGGCGTCGCGGCGGTCGATGTCGACTACGAGCCGATGCCGGTCGTCGCCACGCTCGACGCGGCGCTCGATCCCAATGCGCCGCGCGTCCGCTTGTCGGCCGTGGAAGGCAACGAAGAAGAAGCCGCGATGCACAACGCCGACGCGGCGCGGCCGGCGGAAGCGGACGACGAGCCGTTGCCGCCGAATGTCTCGAACTCGGTCCATTTCCAACGCGGCGACGTCAAGCAGGGATTCGCCGAAGCCGCCGCGATCGTGGAATACGAATTCGAATCGCTGACCGTGCACCAGGGCTACATGGAACCGCAAACGTGCCTGGTAGCCGGCAGCCCGCTCGGTGAATTGACGGTCTACACCAGCACCCAGGCGGCGTTCTACTGCCGCTCGCGGGTGGCCGACGCGGTCGGGCTCGAGCCGCAGCAAGTGGACGTCGTGCCGATGCCGGTGGGCGGCGGGTTCGGCGGCAAGTTCGTGCTGATCGAGCCGCTGGTGGCGGGGGTCGCCGTCGCGGTGGGCCGACCTGTGTTGCTGCAATACAGCCGGATGGACGATTTT
>JAICJJ010000574.1 GCA_025928535.1 Thermomicrobiales bacterium | reverse complement strand
GCGTGAATACCTGCGGATGCCGGCGGACGAGCGCGATCCGCGCATCTGGGCGTTGAAAGAGCGGCTCGGCGAACGGCTCGTCATCCTCGGCCATCACTACCAGCGGGACGAGGTGATCCAGTTCGCTGATTTCCGGGGCGACAGTTTCAAACTCTCGCAGCAAGCCGCGAACCGAACCGACGCCGAATTCATCCTCTTTTGCGGCGTCCATTTCATGGCCGAAAGCGCCGACATTCTCTCGGCGCCGGGTCAGCGGGTGATCCTGCCGAATCTGGAAGCGGGCTGCTCGATGGCCGACATGGCCAAGGCGGACGACGTGCAAGCCGCCTGGGACGACCTGGCCCGCCTCGGCGTCGACGGCGTCGTGCCGATCACCTACATGAATTCGGCGGCGACGCTGAAAGCGTTTTGCGGCCGGCATGGCGGCATCGTCTGCACCTCCTCGAACGCCAGCCGCGTCTACGACTGGGCGTTCGCGCGGGGCGAGCGCGTCTTCTTCTTCCCGGACGAGCACCTTGGCCGCAACACCGGCGTCGCCAAAGGCATCCCGCTCGACGAAATGGTCGTCTGGGATCCGTTCCAGCCGCTTGGCGGCAACACGCCGGAATCGCTGCGGGCGGCGAAGGTGATTCTCTGGAAAGGCTTTTGCTCGGTCCACGCCCGCTTCAGCGTCGAGCAGATCGCGCAGGCGGGGGCCGATTATCCGGATGTCAACGTCATCGTCCACCCCGAATGCCGGCTCGAAGTCGTGCAGGCGGCCGACATGAACGGCTCGACCGAATTCATCCAGAAGACGATCCGCGAGGCCCCCGCCGGCACGACTTGGGCGGTCGGCACGGAAATCAACCTGGTCAAGCGGCTGGCGGCCGAGATGCGCGACAAGACGATCTTCTGCCTCGATCCGGTGATCTGCCCTTGTTCGACGATGTACCGCGTTCACCCCGGCTACGTCCTCTGGGCGCTGGAACATCTGGCCGAAGGGGAAATCGTCAACCAGATCACGGTCGACGACGCGACCCGGCGCGACGCGCTGGTGGCGCTGGAGCGGATGCTGGCGGTTCCGTAATAGGGCGCCTTAACGACGTAGCGGATACCGGGTCGTCCGATCGCGGCGCGCGGGGCTAAAGACCCCGCGCTAACGCCAATAACCCGGCTAAAGCCGGCTCGATTATCGAAGCAATCAACGATTGCATATTCGATCAGAATGTCCACGCTAAATACTTCGACAATCCCGTAAGGACTTGCCAACAATAGCCGGCTTCAGCCGGGTTATCGGTTCAGCCCGGCGTCTTTAGCGCCGGGCGACGCGATCACGCGGTCACGATTCGGCCGAGGCGCCCGATCGGGAGCAGAGCCAGCGAGCGCCCGCCTCGGCTACGATGATGCACGAGCGACCAACGCTCGCAATTCGACCATCTGTTGAAAGGGACGCGCATGAACCGCCCGGCTGCCCGCCAATCATTGTCTCGCCGCGCCATCCTCGGGCAGAGCGCGGCCGGATTGGCCGCGGGCGCGCTCGCCGCGTCCAGGCTGCACGCCGCCGAGGCGCAGGAAGCGACGCCGCCCCCGATCGTCGCCGCCTTGCCGCCCGCCGTCGAGGCGGTCATGCGCAACGCCCGCTACGCCGATTACACCCGCTGGGGCCTCTACGTCGCCGACCGGGCCACCGGCGAGCCGATCTACGGGCTGCGCGAGGTCGAGCGCTTCGCGCCCGGCTCGGTCACCAAACTCTATCCGGCGACCGCCGCGCTCGACGCCTACGGCGCCGATTTCCGGTTC
The DNA here is from genome assembly GCA_025928535.1 of Thermomicrobiales bacterium. GTDB lineage: Bacteria > Chloroflexota > Chloroflexia > Thermomicrobiales > UBA6265 > JAICJJ01. The sequence goes on along the minus strand of JAICJJ010000574.1, from coordinate 382 downwards.
CAGACGCCGCTCTACCGCACCGGACCGCTCGCCGGCGGCGAAGTCGATGGCGACCTGATCCTCGTCGCCAGCGGCGATCCGACGATGGGCGGGCGCGACCTGCCGAACGGCACCATGGCCTACGGCGAAATCGACCACACCGACGCCAACGCCTTGCCGGGCGTGAAGCCGCTCGAAACCGACCCGCTGGCGGGGCTGAACGATCTCGCCCGGCAAGTCGCCGCGGCCGGCGTCAAGCGCCTGACCGGCGACGTCATCATCGACGCCCGGCTCTGGCCGCAGATGGCGAAAGACGATTACGTTCTCTCCCCGATCATGATCAACGACAACGTGATCGATCTCATCGTCTCGCCCGGCGTCGAAGGCCAGCCGGCCACCCTCG
>JAICJJ010000286.1 GCA_025928535.1 Thermomicrobiales bacterium | reverse complement strand
GCGAACTGGCCGCGCCGGTTCCGCCGCGCGGCGGCGACGCCGGCCACGATCGCGAGCAACGCCGCGACGCCCATCCCGAACGCGCCGGGCGGAACGCCCGTGTCGGCCCAGACATCGCCGCCGTCGCCGAATGGCCCGGTCAGGCCGCCGCCCGACGCCGGTTGCTGCGCCACCCAGGCGCGCCATTGGGTGTTCAACTGATCGAGATCGACGCCGAGCGCCTGTTTGGTCGCGGCGTCGGGGGTGGTTCCTTCGCGGAAGGCGGCGATCAATTTGGCGACGCCGTCTTGCCCCCAGCGGTCGAGGATGAAGGTGACGATGCTGAGGCTTTCGGCGTAGGCGATCAATGCTTGCTGCGTGTCGTAGGGGAACTGGCCGTTGAGCGCGCGGATACTCGGCAGTTTGTTCTGCGCCAGCGCCAGTTTGACGATCGCCGGATATTGCGACTTGCCGCCTTCCTGGTTGTAGACGGCGAAGCCTTCGTCGAGCCAGGCGGGGGTGCCGCCGAACGGATTTTCCGTCGCCGCGAAGAGAACCTGATGGCTCATCTCGTGCGGAACGATCCGGGCCACTTCCGACGAGTTGCCGTCCGGCAGGATCGCCAGGATCAGGCCGTACCAGGGAAAGGCGGCGCCCGCGATCCACGGCTCGGAATTCGGCGCCAGCGCGCCGGAAAAATCGGACTGCGAGTTGTAGACCCAGATCCGGATCGGCCGTTTCGGGCGCGCCCCGAAGCGCTCGGCGAGCGTGGCGATCGTCTGCTCGGCCCGATCGAGGATCGACTGGTTGAACGCCGGGTCGTTGTTGTAGGCGAAGACGGTCACGTCTTGCCCTTGCAGCGTCGTCCAGTGGAAGCGGGTGTCGGTCCAGGCGACCGGCTTTTCCGGCGTTTCGGTGATCGCGCCGTCCGCTTCGTAGATGCGCCAGTGATAGAGGAGCCCGATGCCCGGCGGCACGCCCGCCGTCTCGAGATCGACGTCCTGCGACAACGACACCTCGGTTCCCGGCGTGATCGTCGGCTGCGACAGCGACAGCGTTTCCTCCACCGTCGCCCGGTAGAGCAGATCGACACGGGTGATCGGGCGCTGCGCGGCGACATCGAGGCTGAAGGTGAGCCCTTGCGGAAAATTGGGCGTCACGTCTTCGCGCCGGATGACCGCCGAACCGGCGACCGGGGTCGCGACCACAGGCGACGACGGCGTGGCCGGCTGGGCCAAAACCGGCGCGGCCGGTCCGAGCAGCGTCAGGGCCAGCGACAGCAGGCAGAGAATGCGCGCCAAGGCGCTCACGCCGCGCCGCTCCGTTCGAGTTGCTGATGCAGCCAGGCGTCGATGAACGGATCGATTTCGCCATCGAGGACGGCGTTGGCGTCGCCGATGCTGACATCGGTCCGGTGGTCGGTGACCTGGGTGTAGGGGTGGAGCACATACGACCGGATGCGGTTGCCGAAGCCGGCCGCCGTATGCTCGCCTTTCAGCCGCGCCCGTTCTTCGGCTTCCGCGCGCATCTGCCGTTCGAGCAGCCGCGCCCGCAAGATTTTCATCGCCGTTTCGCGGTTCTGAATCTGGCTCCGCTCGTTTTGACAGGTGACGACGATGCCGGTCGGCAGGTGCGTGATGCGGACGGCGGAACTGGTCTTGTTGACGTGCTGGCCGCCGGCGCCGGACGAACGGTAGGTGTCGATCCGCAAGTCGTCGTCGTTGATGTCGATTTCGTGCTCGCCCGTCATCTCGGGCAGCACTTCGACCAAGGCGAACGCGGTGTGCCGCCGGTGGGCCGCGTCGAACGGCGAGAGGCGGACCAGCCGGTGGGAGCCGCGTTCGGCTTTGGCGTAGCCGTAGGCGCGGGGTCCGCGAATTTCGATCGTGGCGTTCTTGATGCCCGCTTCTTCGCCTTCGGTCGTGTCGAGGATTTCGGCTTTCAAGCCGCGCCGTTCCGCCCAGCGGACATACATCCGCGCCAGCATCGACGCCCAATCCTGCGCGTCGATGCCCCCTTCGCCCGAATGGACGACGAGCAGCGCGTCGGACCCATCATAGGGTCCGCCCAGCGTCGAATCGAGTTCGAGTTGATCGACCTGGTCGGCCAGCGGCGTCGTTTCGCGTTCGACCTCGGCGGCGAGGTCGGGATCGTCGGCGGCGAGTTCGGCCAGCGTCGCCAGTTCGTCGGCGGCTTGCGTCAGACGGCGCCAATCGCCGACCTGGGCGCGGAGTTCGCCCAGCCTGCGCATGACGTCTTGCGCGGCGCGGGCGTCGTCCCAGAAGCCGGCTTCGGCGCTTTCCGCTTCGAGCCGGGCGATGTCTGTTTCGACGGCGGGCAAGTCAAAGACGCCTCCCGAGGCTTTCCAGCCTCTGCCGGAGGTCGGCCAGGGAACGGTTCGATCCGTCGCTCATCGGTTCGTCAATGCTCCATGTCGTGATCGTTGGTTGAATGAAGGGGCCTGCGCCCGTTGCGAGTATAGACCGCGCCGGCGATCTACAGCGCCCGCCAGACGCGCTCGTCGCCGTCCCGCGCGATCCGGCCGACGCCGGGCCGCGGGAAGTGGTACGCCGCCGTCAGCATCCCCTCGCGTTCCGCCCACTCCAGCGCCATCTCGCGCGACGCCGCGGCCGTCGCCGGGTCGGCGTCCCAGATCGTGCCCCATTCCGGCTCGGTCGCTTGCGCCGGGTGGTGGAGCGCGTCCGCCAGGAGGAGCAGGCGCTGACCTTGGGAGGAAATCAGCAGGCTCACATGGCCGCCGGTATGGCCCGGCGTCGGCACGGCCATCATCTCGTCAATCACCTTCGCTTCGCCGCTCACCAGGTCGAGGACGCCGCGCTCGGCTAGCGGCGAGATGGCCCCTGCGACGTCGAAGTCGTGGGCGGCATAGTCGGCCCGAACGTCCGGGCGCTGGATGAAGTTCCATTCGGCTTCGTGCAGCAAGTAGCGGGCGCGGGGAAATGTCGGCGCGCCGTTGGTCGTGGTCCACCCGATGTGGTCGGGATGGAGATGGGTGAGGACGACCAGATCGACGTCGTCCGGCTGGAGGCCCTGCGCGCGAAGGGCGGTCAACAACTGGCCGCGTTCTCGCGGAGGCGCCCCGGCCGTCGGCGGGCCGTCGCCGGCATCGACCAGGATGACCCGGCGCGGCGTGCGCACAAGCGCGACGTTCATGCCCGAACTCCACTCGGCCGGCGTCGGGAAGCAGCGCGGATGGCGCCGGCGGTGTGGCTCCCACTGCTCTTCGGGAACCGCCGGGAAGACGTCGCGCAACGGCCAGACCGACGCCAGCGCTCCACGATCGGAGAGCATGCTGACGGCGACTTCGCCGACCTCGACGCGGTTGTCCATCATACCGGGCCTCCCGCCGCCCCGACCATCGTCCCGTCGGGAACGGCCATGAACCACCCCGTCAATGTACGCCAGCAGGGCGCCGCCCCGATCGGCGCCGGCGCGCCATCGTCATGCCGAGCTTGTCGAGGCATCTCGTGCCCTGTCGCCAAGAAGAACGAGATCCTTCGCTGCGGCTCAGGATGACCGTATGGGGGCGCGGCTCGGAAGCCCGGGCCGCCTGTCCTGCCCACGACGCCGTTCCCGCACAAACCATGTCGCGCACCCCGCAATCCCATCGGCGGAGCCGATCCGACGCGCCGCCCCGACCCGCGGGCGTGCGATCATTCCCGCGCGATCGACGTTCTGGGCACGGCGGAGTGAAGGCGGCGGTGCGGAACCTGTTCGGCAACAAGGCGCTGCTGGCGCTGATGCTCGGTCATTGCACGAACGATCTCTTCGCCGGCGTGCTGGTCATGCTCTATCCGGTGATGAAGTTGAAGTTCGGCCTCACCTACGCCGAAATCGGGCTCGTCACCCTCGCCTATTCGACCATGTCGTCGTTGACGCAGCCGTTTTTCGGCCACATCGCGGACCGCGGCTTCCGCCGCTGGCACGCGCCGCTCGTCATTCTCTGGGGGTCGGTTTTCGTCTCGCTTTATGGCTTCGCCCCGACCTTCGCCGCCTTCATCGCCTTCGCCGCGCTGGCCGGGGCCGCTTCGGGGGCCTACCATCCGCTCGGCGCGATGAACGCCGCGGCCATCATCGACGACAGGTCGCGCAACCGGGCGATGAGCCTCTACACCGTCGCCGGCACCTGCGGCTACGCCATCGGCCCGCTGGCGGCGACCGTCCTCCTCGCGTTTTTCGGTCCGCATGGGACGGCGGCGCTGATCGTGCCCGGACTGATCGTGGCGGCGTTGCTGCTGCAGCGGATGCGGCTGGTCGAGCGGGTGCGCGCGGCGCGCGCCGCACTGGCGACGAACGCGGCGCTGGTCCGGCCGGCCTGGGGGCCGCTGGCCCGCGTCATCTCCGTGACGATGCTGCGCTCCTGGGTCGCCCTCGCCGTGCTGCAATTCATCCCGCTCTGGTACGCGGCGCTCGGCTACGACCGCACGTTTTATGGCCCGTTGACGACGGCGATGATCCTGGCCGGCGCGGTCGGCACGCTGATCGGCGGGAATCTGGCCGACCGGATCGGGCAGCGCCGGGTGGTGGTCGCGTCGTTGACGTTGCTTGTGCCGCTGGTGCTGCTCTTCGCCGGTTTTCCTGGGCCGATCGCCTTCCTGACCGCCCCGGCCCTCAGCGTGGCGAGCGATTCGAGCCTGTCGGTGACGCTGGTGATGGCGCAATCGCTGGTTCCGGGTCGGGCCGGCGTCGCCTCCGGCATGATTCTCGGCCTCGGCTTCATCACCGGCGGCATCGGCGTGCCGATCACCGGTTGGGTGGCGGACCAGATCGGCTTTCAGGGCGCCAT
>JAICJJ010000612.1 GCA_025928535.1 Thermomicrobiales bacterium | reverse complement strand
GAAACAGAATGACGATCGCGAAGAGCGCCAGCACGACGTGCCGGACGATCGTCCACCCGCTCGGCCAGCGCCGCGCCTGCCATTGGGCGGTCGATGTCGCCGCCGGCGCTCGCACCGGTTGGATCGCTTCGGAAACGGCCATGGCTCGAATTCCTTTGCCCCGCTAGTCGCGGGTGCGGAAGATGCGGAACAGGAACGCGACGACGACGAGCATCGCGATGGCGCCGATCCATCCGATCGCCGCGGCGTAGCCCTGGAAGCGAGGCGGCGTCACGAACGCCGTTTCCCACATGTAGACGGTCCAGGTGTACGTCGGCCGCGTCCGGTTGAACCCGCCCATGATCAGGTATTCGTCGATCACGGCCATCGCCGTGCCGAAGCGCAGCACCACGAGCACGAGGACGATGGGCAGCAGGCGGAAAAAGGTCACGTCGCGAAAGACGCGCCATTCGTTCGCGCCGTCGATCCGCGCCGCTTCGGTCAAATCTTTCGGGATCGTCGCCAGTCCGGCGAGGAAAAACATGGTGTGATAGCCGAGACCCCACCACCATTCCATGACGGCCAGCGCGAAAAAGACCAGTTTCGGATCGCCCAGCCATTGCGGCTGGGTGTAGATCGTGAAGAAGTGGAAGCGATCGACGAGAAAATAGTTGATCGGCCCGATGTAGAGATCGTACATCCATTTCCAGAGCACGAAGATGAGAGGACCGGGGATCATCGAAGGGATCAGCAAGACCAGTCGGTAAAACGTGGAGACCTTCTGACTTCGGATCTTGTCGATCATGATCGCCAGCAACATCGGGAAGGCGATCATGCCGGGCACGAAAAGCGCGGTGAAGCCGGCGGCGCGCAACAACCCGATCCGCATCAGCGGGTCGGCGAGCGCCTCCCGGAAATTTTCGAGGCCGACGAAATTGGCCGGCTTGGTGCTGAGAAAGGCGTAATCGGTCAGCGAAATCCAGGCGACCCGGAGGATGGGGTAGATCTGCCAGCCGACGAAAAAGACGATCGTCGGAATCAGGAATAGCCAGCCCCACGGCATCCGCTCCCCCCAGGAGCGGCCCTGCGCCGTGGTTCGGACCGTCGAGGCGTCAGCGGCGACGAGTTGGGCCATCGAGATCACCTGTTCGGGATGGCGCCGCCGCTCGGAATCGCCAGCATCGACGCCAGCGTTTCCGAGCGGCCGCGTTTGACGAGAACCACCGATCGCCGGCGGCCGATGCCATTCGACAGCGGCCGCCGGCGAGATAGTCGTCGACTACGTCGCCGACTTCTTGTACTCCGCGTTGACGGCGTCCCACGCCTTGGTCAGCGCCGCTTTCGGATCGGACTCGTCGCCCTTGAGATACGCCTGGTAGAACGGGTTGGCGACGTTGAACTGGGTGATCGCCAGTTTCGTCGGGTGAATCGCCGACGCGGCGCCAAGCCCGTCGTGGATCGCGATCGCCCAGTCGGTCAGCCAGTCGGGGCGCTGCTTGGCGTATTCGTCCCAGAGCGTCTGGTAGACGGGCAACTGCCCGACCGCCGTTTCGTTCTTGGCCGGATTGCCCTGCACCGAATGCTGCCAGATGCGCTCGTCGTGGGTCAGTTTGTCCATGTAGGCGGCGGCTTCCTTCTTGTCGCCGCCGTACTGGAACAGGACCGCGCCGGTCGTCCAGAAGACGGTGCCGCCGGCGCCGCCTTCCTTCTTCGGCAAGGCCGACAGGCGCAACTTCGTCGGATCGTCCCAGGTGCTGGCGAAGCGCAGGT
>JAICJJ010000103.1 GCA_025928535.1 Thermomicrobiales bacterium | reverse complement strand
GCCTTTGGCGGTGTTGCCTTTGTCCTTGGCGCCGCCCCCTTTGCCGTGGGCCGGGGTCGCCGTTTCGACCGCCGATTGCGCGCCGACGAGCGCCGTGTGGTCGTCCGCGCGCAGCCCGACCCCGATCGCGCCGAATCCGAGCGCCAGCGCCAACGCCGGCCCCACGATCAATCGTCCCCGCATGGTCGCTTCCCTCCAGAATTCATCTGCCGCGATTTCGGCCTTCGTTCCCTCCGCACGGATGGGACCGCCGTTCGCCCCCATGGCCCCCAATCCGGCGGGCCGGCGCCGTACACTTGGCCAATCATTGAACCGATCGACGCGACAGGCAGGCCGCTCGTTGGCAACCGCTTCCTCCTACCCGTCCGGCACGGTGACCTTTCTCTTCACCGACATCGAAGGAAGCACCCGGCTCTGGGAGCGGGATCGAGCCGCGATGCAGGCGGCGGTCGATCGGCATCTCGCCCTCCTGCGAACGGCGGTCGACGCGCGCGGCGGCGTCCTCTTCAAGACGGTCGGCGACGCCATTCAGGCGGCGTTTGCGACCGCGCCCGACGCCGTCGCCGCCGCGCTCGACGCCCAGCGCGCCATCCTGCGCGACGCCGGGCCGGCGGCCAAACCGTTGCGGGCGCGGATGGCGCTGCACGCCGGCGAAGCGACGCCCGCCGACGGCGATTATCTCGCGCCTTGCCTCAACCGCCTCGCCCGCCTGCTGGCGGCCGGACACGGCGGCCAGATTCTGCTCAGCAACGTCGTCGTCGAACTGGCGCGCGACCGCCTGCCGCCCGGCGCCGGGCTGCGCGATCTCGGCGAGCATCCGCTGCGCGATCTTTTCCGACCGGAACGGATTGCGCAACTCCTCCACCGCGATCTGCCCGACGTCTTTCCGCCGCTGCGGACGCTCGAGCAGCATCCGACCAACTTGCCGGCGCAGCCTACGCCGTTCATCGGCCGGGTCGCGGAACTGGAGCGGGTCGAAGGACTGCTGCGCGACGAGGCGCCGCGGCTGCTGACGCTGACCGGGCCGGGCGGCGTCGGCAAGACGCGCCTCGCGCTGCAAGCGGCGGCCGACGTCATCGACGAGTTTCCGGACGGCGTCTATCTGGTCGAATTGGCGCCGCTGACCGACGCCGGGCTCGTGCCACCCGCCATCGCCGCCGCGCTCGGCGTGCGGGAAGACGGTAGCCAGCCGCTGCAGGAAACGATCGCCGCGGCCCTGGAGGGCAAGCGGCTCCTGCTGCTCTTCGACAATGCCGAGCATTTGCCCGACGCCGCGCCGATCGCCGGCGATCTCCTCGCCCGCTGCCCACGCCTGACGATCCTGGCGACGAGCCGGGCGCCGCTGCGGTTGCGGGCGGAGCGCGAATTTCCCGTGCCGCCGCTGGCGCTGCCGTCCGGGCGGGCGACGCGCGACGCGGCGGCGTTGTCGCACTACGACGCGGTGCGGCTTTTCATCGAACGGGCGGTCGCCGCACGGCCCGAATTCGCGGTCAGCAATGAAACGGCGCCGGCCGTCGCCGAAATCTGCGCTCGCCTCGACGGCTTGCCGCTGGCGATCGAACTGGCGGCGGCGCGCGTCCGGGCGTTGTCGCCGCCGGCGTTGCTGGAGCGGCTCGACCGCCGGCTAAAAGTGCTGACCGGCGGGCCGCGCGACGCGCCGACGCGTCAGCGGACGCTGCGCGACGCCATCGCCTGGAGCCACGATCTGCTCGACCCGGAGCAACAGACGCTGTTTCGGCGGCTGGCCGTTTTCGCCGGCGGCTTCGATCTGGAAACGGCCGAGCGGGTTGTCGATCCGGACGGCGATCTCGATTGCTTTTCCGGCGTGACCGAACTGGTCGACGACAGCCTGCTCCGGCCGCTCCACGGCGACGGCGAGCCGCGGTTCGCCATGCTCGAAACGATTCGGGAATTCGGCCTGGAGCGACTCGAAGCGGCCGGCGAAGCCGACGCGGTCCAGCGCGCCCACGCCGCCGTCTACGCCGATCTCGCCGCCGCGGCCGCGCCGCACCTCGCTGGCGCGAGTCAGGGCGCCTGGCTTGGCCGCCTTGCCGCCGCGCACGACAATCTGCGCGCCGCCCTCGACTGGACGTTGGCGAACGATCCGGCCGCCGCGCTGCGCCTCGCCGCCGATCTGGGCGATTTCTGGCTGGTCGCGGCCCACTACACCGAAGGCCGCGGCTGGCTGGAACGGGCGCTCGCGGCCGGCGTCGGCGCCGAGGCGGACCGCGCTCGGGCGCTGACGGCGGCGGGCAGCCTCGCCCGGATGCACGGCGACGGCCCGGCGGCGACCGCCTGGCTCGAACAGGCGCTGACATTGCAGGAAGCGCTCGGCGACGAGCGGGGCGCGATGCAATCGCTGATGCTGCTCGGGCATGTCGCCGTCCGGCGGGGCGATCTGACGGCGGCCGGGCGGCGGTTCGGCGCGGCCCGCGACCGCGCCGAGGCGATCGGCGACCGGGCGACGCTCGCTTCGGCGCTCGGCAATCTCGGCATCGTCGCCGACGAGCAAGGCGATTTCGCGCTCGCCGCCGAGCGCTACGCAGCGGCGCTGGCGCTTTTCCGCGAATTGGGCGACGTCCGACGGATCGCCGCCGCGCTCGACAATCTCGGCATCCTCGCCCGCGTTCGCGGCGACTATGCCGAGGCGACGCGTCGGCACGACGAAGCGCTCGGCGTTCGGCAAGCGCTGGACGACCCGTGGGGCGTCGCCTCGACGCTGAACAGCCTTGGCGTGGTGGCGCACGCGCAAGGCGATTTCGACCAGGCCGAAGCACGATATCAGGAAGCGATCCGGCTCCGACGCGATCTCGGCGACGATTGGGCGCTCGCCACGTCGCTCGGCAATCTGGCCGAATTGCGCCGGCATCAAGGCGATCTCGCGCGCGCCGCCGCGCTGCAACGGGAAGCGATGGCGCTGGCGACGCGGATCGACGACCGGCTCGGGCTGACGCTGAGCCTCGAGTCCGTCGGCGCCATCGCGATCGCCGCCGGCGAGGCGGCGCGGGGCGTCCGCCTGCTCGGCGCCGCCGACGCCTCGCGCACGGCGTTGGGCGCGCCGCTCGCGCCAAGCGATCGCCCCGACTACGACCGCACGCTCGCCGCCGGCCGCGCCGTCCTGAGCGAAGCCGAGTTCGCCGTGGCCTGGGAGGCGGGACAGGCCCTCGCCTGGGACATGGCCCTCGCCGAGACGAACGCGATCACGGCCGCATTGGGCGCGGCGCAGGCGTCGAAGCACGCGGCTTTGGACAACGTCGGGTGATCGCTCAGGCGACGGCGAGCGCGCGGGCGACCAGCGCCATCAAGACGTCGAGATCGAACGGCTTGCCCAAGGCGTAGACGCGGTTGCCGCCGGCCGGTCGTCCGGCCGCGCTGAGCAGGATCACCGGCGTCCGATCGCCGCGCTGGCGCAAGACGGCGACGAGTCCATATCCGTCGAGCCGCGGCATCATCACGTCGGAAACGATGAGATCGGCCGGTTTGTCCTGATGCAGCGCCAGCGCCGCCCGACCGTCGGCGGCCGCGCGCACGTCGAACCGTGCCTCCATCAGAAGCGTCGCCACGATTTCGCGGATGCCAGGTTCGTCATCAACAACAAGAATGGAAGCCGACATGCGCATCCCGCCCAATCGGCCACGCGCGATCTGGCGGTCCGAGAGCGCAGGTTCGGCGCCGCGCGGTTATGCCTCGCCGTCCCGAACCTGAAGCAGGCAATCGCCAAGTTCATGCAGCGTGCGCTCGAGACGGCGCAGATCGTCGGCGAGGCGATCGGGCGGCATGGTTCCTTCGTCCGCGCGCCGCGCCAGCATCTGCGTCTCGAGCAGCGCGCCGGTGAGGAGGTCGATTGCGCGATGGAGCGGCGCGGGCGGTTGTCCATCGGCGGAGGGGGCGACCGCCGGTCGATCGGTTATCACGCTGGTCCGCTCTCGAACTCGGTCGATGGCGGCGCGACCTGGAGCGGCTGGTTGGCGAGGCGCCAGGTTTCCGAACAACGCTGGAGGAGTTCGCGCGTTCGGTTCCGGGTCTGCTGCGCTTGCGTGATCGCCTCCCACAATCGAGGATCACGCTCGGTCGGGCGACCTGGGCGGCTCGCCGCTGGCTCCGGCTCCGGCGCGAGCGCCGCCGGTTCCCCCGCGACGTCGAGCCATGAGGAACTGGAGCCGATGAGCCGATCGGCGCCGTTCCAGCCCGCCTGCGTCAGCAATTCGCCGACCGGGAGCGCGAGCGCATCGGCCAGATCGACGAGCCGGTCATAGCGTGGCAACCCGATTTTCCCGCGTTCCATGCGCGAGATGTCCGATTGGCGCAAGGCGCCGCCCAACGCGCTGGCCCGCGTCGCCAACTCCTCCTGCGACCATCCCAGAGCCAAACGCCGGTCGCGAATGACCATGCCCAGCGATCGTCGTTGCGTCGCCATCGGACAGCCTCCAGCCGCCGCGCGGCGGCCTCCTGTCCCAAGGGTAGGCGACGAAACGCGCGCCGACCATCCGGCCGGCTACGTGAATTGTCGCCGCGGCGCCCGTAGACGCAAGCGCGCGGGTGCGGTTCAATGTTTTGCAGCGCCGATGCCACCCGTCATGCTGAGCTTGTCGAAGCATCTCGTTGGTTCGATCCACCGGACGACGAGATCCTTCGCGGCGGCTCAGGATGACCGGAGGGCGACGCGCGGCGCCCTGCGAAAAACGTTGACGCGCAGCCAGTGCGCGCCCGGGTCGTTCAGCCGTCGGGCGACAGCAAGCCGCGGCCGACCGCGAAGCGGACCAGATCGGTCTGGCTGGCGAGGCCGAGTTTGCGGAGCAGGTTGGCGCGGTGGGTTTCGGCGGTGCGCGGGCTGATCGCCAGGCGGGCGCCGATCTCGGCGTTGCCGAGTCCCTGCGCCGCCAGTTGCAGCACCTCGCGCTCCCGGTTGGTCAGCAGTTCATAGCGATCGAGCGGTTGGCCGCTCGTTTCGACGCGCCGGGCGTAGGCGTCGATGGCGCGTTCGTTCAGGGGCGCGCTCAGAAAGCGCCGTCCGGCCAGGGCCGCCTGGACCGCGGCCAGCAGATCGGTCGTCGCCTCCCCTTTGAGCACGTAGGCGGCGACGCCGTGACGCAGCGCTTCCAGCACGAACGGCTCGTCGGCGTGCATCGACAAGATGACGACCCGCGTCTCCGGATAGGTCTCGTGGGCGCGCCGCGCCACTTCGAGCCCGCCGAGATCGGGCATCTGGACGTCGAGGATCGCGACGTCCGGCCGCAGCCGCGCGATCAGGTCGAACGCGGTCAGCCCATCGGCGGCTTCGCCGATGACCCGACAGCGCCCCTCCCCTTCCAGCAGCGCGCGCAAGCCTTGCCGCACGATCGGGTGGTCGTCGGCGAGCACCGCGGTGATCATGGGGCTGCCTCCGGCCCGGGCGCGTCGTCCGCGGTCAGTTCCGCCTGCCGGTCGAGGGGAATCTCGGCGGTGACGGCGGTCCCGTCGCCCGGCGTGGACTCGATCGCGAGCGTCCCGCCAAGCAGTTCGACCCGCTCGCGCATGCCGCCGAGGCCGCTGGTCGTCGGCTCCTGGGCCAGGTCGAAGCCCTGGCCCTGGTCCCGCACGACCACCGTCAAGTCACGGTCGTCGGCGAAGAGCTGGACCGACGCGCGGTCGACGTGGGCGTGCCGGGCGACATTGGTCAGCGCTTCCTGGACGATCCGGAAGGCGCCGATTTCGACTTCGGGCGGAAAGCGGCGATCGAGGCCGGCGTGGCGCAAGTCGACGGCGATCCCGGTGCGCTGCTGGTAGCGTTCGATCTGCCACTGCAGGGCCGCCAGCAAGCCGAAACGATCGAGGACCGCCGGGCGCAGATCCATCGACAATTGCCGCACATGCTCGGTCAACGCCTGCACCGTGGCCTGGACGTCGGCCAGCGCCGTCTCGTTCGTCGCCGCCGCGGCGGCGAGTTGGAACCCGAGTCCCGTCAGGACCTGCCCGATCTCGTCGTGCAGTTCGCGCGCGAGAAAGCGGCGCTCGTCTTCCTGCACCTGCAGCAGCCGGCGCGAGAGGGTCCGCAGTGCGGCCGTGGCCGCAGCAACCCGCCGCTGCAGCGACGCCTCGCTGTCGCGCAGGGCCCCTTCGATCCGTCTGCGCTCGGTGACGTCGTCGAAGACGACCGTCACGAACCGGCTATCCGTCCCGCCGACACGCGAGAAGTGCGCGTTGAACCAGCGATCGACGTCGCGCACGTAGTTTTCCTCGCGGACCGCCTCCCCGGTCCGCAGCACGTGTTGGCATCGCTCGATCCAGTACGCCTCGAACGACGGCAACACCTCGCCCACCGTCTTGCCGATGACGTTCGACAGACCCGTATGCCGCTCGAAGGTCGGGTTGACGTCGCGAAAGACGAGGGCCTGGATCGCTCCGTCGTCGAGCACGGGTTCGATCAGGCAGAATCCTTCGTCGATCGATTCGAAGAGCGTCCGATACCGTTCCTCGCTCGCCCGCAGGGCCGCCTCGGCGCGCTTGCGTTCGGTCACGTCCTGGACGACGCCGATGATCGCCTGCTGACTGTCGAACTCGATTGGGGCCACGTTGATCGAGACCCATACGGGACTGCCGTCTTTGCGCCGTAAGCGGACCTCGTGATCCCGGAGCGGGCCCTGCTCCGGCAGGTCGGCTGGCCGGGCTGCGCGGTCAGCCGGGCCGGCGTAGACGGCGGTGGTCGGCTGGCCCACCAACTCCCCATCCTCATAACCGAGGATCGTCGCGTACGCGTGATTGGTGTAGACGATCGTGCCGTCCGCCGAGCTCACGCCGACCCCGAGCGGCGCGGTCTCGGCCAGCGCCCGGAAGCGCGCTTCGCTCTCACGCAGCGCGTCCTGCGCGCACTTGGTCTCCGTGATGTCGATGACGAATTCCACGCATTCTGACGCCGGTCCGCTCCCGCTCAGCCGCGTCGGCGTGAAGAGGCCCCACCAGCGTGTGCCGTCCTTGCGGATCATCTGCTTTTCGTACGGCGGCGTCTCGCCTCGCTCGGCGAGGTCGCGCGCCCGCTGCGCGGTGAGGGTGTGAAACTCCGGCGCGGTCAGCCGGTCCCAGTGCGTCGTCGCGCGCAGTTCCTCGGTGGTGTAGCCGCTCATCTGCTGAAAGGCCGCGTTCACCTCATGCATGTGGCCGGCGAGGTCGAAATACAGCACGCCGACTTTCGGCACCGACAGCGTCCGCCGCATCCGGCGCTCGCTCTCGCGCAGGGCCGCCTCGGCGCGGGCGCGCTCCACCGCGGCCCAGATCCGCTCGGCCACCTCGAGGAGAAGCGCGACCTCCTCCTCCATCCAGGGACGCGGCCGATCATCCTGAGCGGCGAGGTAGGCGACGAAGCGCTCCGCCTTCATCAGCGGAGTTGCGCATGCCGCCGCCACGCCGACCGCATTCCAATTGGCGCAGTCGATCGGCGAAATCCGAGGATCGTTGGCGGCGTCCGCGACGATCACGGCGCGGCCGGCGGCGAATTCCTCGGCCAGGAACGTTCCGAAGTCGTCCATGCGATACCGTCCGACAACCGAGGGAAGGCCTCGCCGCGGCCAGTCGCGCTCGACAACCACCGTCAGGTCTGGCTCGTGCCGGATTTCGGCATAGATGACGCGGCCGACATCGAGGTGCTCGCTCGTCAACCGGCTGGCGGTCTCCTGGATCGCAATGGGATCGGTGAGCGGTCGCAGCGCGTCGCTGAGCCGCAGCAGGAACGCCTGGCGCTCCTGGCTCGCCCGCAGCGCCAACTCGGCCCGCTTGCGCGCCGAGACGTCGTCGAAGACGACCGCGACCAGCCGGCTGCCTTCGCCGCCGACGCATGAAAAGTGCACGTTGTACCAGCGATCCAGGTCCCGCACGTAGTTTTCGGTGCGCACCGCCTCGCCGGTCTGGGTGACGCGTCGATAAATCTCGACCCAGTACTCTTCGACCGCCGGCATCAGTTCGCGGACCGTCTTGCCGACCACGTCCGCCAGCCCCGTTTGCCGCTCGAACGCCT
>JAICJJ010000328.1 GCA_025928535.1 Thermomicrobiales bacterium | reverse complement strand
GGCAGTCGCAGCAGCGGTAGTAGAACCGATTCTTGCCCTTGCCGACGACGGCGCTGCACCAGCAAGCGGCTTGTTTCGGCCCCTGATAGTAATGGTCGTCGAGCACGCAACTGTTCGCGCAGGTCGCGCCATTGCAGTTTTTCTTGACGCCGCCGTGCGCGGGGTCGTTGCAATAGCGCGCATTCGGCGGCTGGCAATAGTCCTTGGGCGAAATGGCGGCGCAATGGTCGGCGAGTTTCCCCGCGCCGACCGGCCCGTGCGTCGCCAAGGCCGCCGCGACGCCGAAGGCGCCCGCCGCCAGCGTCTTGACCGATTCACGCCGGCTCATTCGGCGGGCCAGCGCTTCGGCGGCCCGGCCAACGAGATCCATTCGTTCCGTCCCTTTCATGACGAGCGATTGCGCCGCAACCGCGGGATGCTCCACCGGCGATGATGACAGGGTTCGAGCAGAATTGGAATTGCAATTGAAGGTCCATTTGATGATTTCACCTCCATTTCATTTGCATTTCACGAGACGTTCATTGGTTGAATCGGATCGAAGCCGACGTTTCGGAGAAGCGCTCTGCTACACTGCGCGCGGCGGAAACGGCGTCCGCCAATGCATTGCGGCCCCGAGAAGGAACGACGCCGGTGACGCTCGATAGCGGCGCCGATCGCGACGGCGCGGGCGATGACGCAGAGGCGCGCATGGCGCGGCGCCTGACGCACGATGCCGAGCACATCGTCCAGTTCTACGAAACCGACGCGTTTCTGATCGATGCGATCGCCGCGTTCATCGGCGATGCGCTGGTTGCCGGCGGGGTCGGCATCGTGTTCGTCACGTCGGCGCATCGCCGGGCGCTCGACGAGCGGCTGCGACGCCGCGGCATCGACATCGGCGCCGCGCTGGCCGACGAGCGGTATCGGCCATTCGACGCGGCCACGGCGATTTCCCGGCTGGCGATCGATACGGAATTGGAAGCGGCCCGATTCGCCGACGAGATCGGCGATGTCGTCGCCCGAGCTGCCGATGGGCGGCCGATTCGCGTCTTCGGCGAACTCGTCGCGCTGCTGGCGGCCGAGGGGCGGCCCGCGGCGGCGCTGCGCCTCGAAGCCCGCTGGAACACGCTGCAACAGACGATTCCGTTCGCGCTCCTCTGCGGCTATCCCATGGCGTGCCTGAACCACGCGGCGCCCGCGTCGTTGCTGGACGAGGTCTGCGCCGCCCATTCCCGCGTTGTGCCGGCCGAAAGTTACGCGGCGTTGCCGACCGGGGACGCGCGCCTGCGCGCCGTCGCCGGGCTTCAGCACAAAGCGCTCCGGCTCGACGCGGAAATCGCGGCGCGGGAAGCGTCGGACGCACGGCTCCGGCACGCGCTGGCGGCGGAGCGGGCGGCGCGGCGCGACGCCGAAGCGGCGGCGACCGCCCGCGAGGCCTTCCTGTCGATCGCCGCTCATGAATTGCGCACGCCGCTGACGACGTTGCTCGGCCAGAGCCAGTTGCTCCTGCGCCGGCTCCAACGCGACGGGCGGCTGGAGCAGGCGCGGGATGGCAACGCCCTCGGCGCGGTCGCGGCGCAAGCCGGCAAACTGGCGCGGCTGGTCAACCGGCTGCTCGACGACTCCCGCCTCGAAACCGGATCGCTGAGTCTGGAGCAGCGGCGGACGGATCTGACCGAGATCGTCGCCCGGGTCGTCGCGGACGCGCGAGCGGCGACGGATCGCCACGTCATCACGCTTGCCGCGCGGCCGTCGATGCCCGCGCTCGTCGACGGCGCCCGGCTGGAGCAACTGCTCGCGCATCTGCTCGACAACGCGATGCGGTACAGCCCGGACGGCGGCGAGGTCGAGGTCAGCCTATCCCAGCCAGCGCCGGGCGTGGCCGAATTGGCGGTGCGCGACTATGGCGTCGGCATCGCGCCGGAGGAGCGGGACCGCATCTTCGACCGCTTCGCGCGGAACCATGCCGCGGGCGGGTCCAGCGGGCTGGGGTTGGGGTTGTACCTCAGCCGCCGGATCGTGGCCCTGCATGGCGGCGACATGCGCGTCGAGTTCCCGGCCGATGGCGGCACGCGGGTCGTGGCGCGTCTGCCGCTCAGCCTCGCCGCGGATGGCCGATCCCAAACCGACCGCCCCGCGGACATCGAGGCCGATTTCCCGGTCTGAGCGCCGCGCCCCACTGGCCAATCACGCACAAACCGCGGCCGGCATCGGCCGCGGTTTGTGCGTCAGAACAAGCGTTGTCCCGGACGATCAGTCGCCGAGGGAGTAGTTCGGCAGGCGTTCGTGCAGCCGGGGCGTGGGCGCGGCGCTGCGGCCGGCCGGCACGGCGACCGCCGCCGGCAACGCTGGCCGAACGGCCGGGCCGATCTCCATCCAGCCGCGCAAGACGGCGTGCCGGATGGCGCCGATCCGGTCATCGACGTCGAGTTTCCGCAAGACCGAGGTCAGATGATTCTTGACCGTCTGTTCGCTCAGGAAGAGCGCTTCGGCGATCTCCTTGTTGGAAAATCCCTGAGCGGCGCAATCGAGCACGGCCAGTTCGCGGGTGGAGAGGGGCGGCCCGTCGCGGAGCGTTCCCTCGGCGCGGGCAGCCAGATCGTCGCGCAGACGCTGCGCCAGATCGGGGCGGCGGCCGATGACGATCCGGAGCAGGTTTTCGCCGGCGCTGATCCGGCCGAGCGCGGCCAGCAGCGTTTCCGGCGACAGGTCGCGCGGGAGGAGCGCCGCCGCGCCGATCCGGAACGCGTCGAGCACCCGCGCGTCGTCGATCCGGTTCGAGAGAAACACGAGCCGGGCCCGCGGCGCCTTGCGCCGGAGAATGCGGGCGACCGCCAGGCCGCTGATGCCGGGCAACTGGACATCGATCAGCATCAGATCGGGGTGGTTCGATTCGGTGGCGCGGATCGCCTCGTAGGCGCATCCCGCCTCGCCGACGACACCATATCCGCCGGAACTTTCCAGCGCCCGCCGCACGCCCGCCCGATAGAGCGGATGGTCGTCGATCAGCAGCACGCGCTTGGCCAGCACGGCATCTTCCTCCCCCTTGATCCCGGCGAGGACCGCCGGGAACGACGCGGCGGCACGCCGCCCCAACGTCCCCGACCGGCCCCGCCGGCCTCCCCTTCCCTCCCGCGTCCGGCGCCTTCGATCGGGACCGCACCCCCCGACCGCAGCATATCGAACGTGGGTTCATCCTATGAGTTCGATTTGGATAATGCAAGCGCAGAAATCCGCAAAACTCGCAGCGAATGATTGACAATTTCGTCAAAGTCTTGACTTGCAGTCAATCATTCATATCGGAATTGCGTATCGAATTCGGCATCGCGCGTGTCGAGCGGGGACGCGGACGCAACCGCCCCGCCAAGACGCTCGATCCGTTCCGAATGGGAATGCGGGCCAATGGCGCAGCCCGCGCCGGTCACGAAGCCCCGGCCCGCTCGCGCAACAGCAGCAGGAGGCCGATCAGCGATTTGGCGTCGCGCAGTTGCTCCGATCCCGGCGCGACGAGCGCCGGACTCGCGGTCAGCGGCACGGCGGCGACCGCAATCAATTCGTCCGGATCGCGTTGGACGGGAGCGGTCGCGCAGTCAGTGGCGAGGAAAATCGTCATCCGTTCGTCGGTGTAGCCGGGGCTGGTGTAGTAGGACGCCAGTTCGCGCAGCGACCCGGCGGCGTAGCCCGTCTCTTCGAGCAGTTCGCGGCGGGCGGCCGCGTCCGGCGCTTCGCCCGGTTCGAGCGTGCCCGCGGGCAAGCCGACGAGGCTGCGCCCGATCGGGTGGTGAAACTGGCGCAGCAGCACGACGTCGTCGGCCGTCGTCAGCGCGACGATGGCGACCGCCCCCGGATGCTCGACCACCTCGCGCGGCCGTTGGCGGCCGGAGGGCAGGCGGACCGTATCGACGCGAACGTGCACCCAGGCGCCGTCGAAGCCGCGGCGGCGGGCGATCGTTTCGCCGTGGGGCGGTTCCGGAATGTCGGGAAGGCCGGCGGGGCGCGCGACATCGGACATGGGGTGCTCCCGCAATGGATGGAGGCGCCAGGCGGATTCGAACCGCCGATCAGGGTTTTGCAGACCCGTGCCTTACCACTTGGCTATGGCGCCGCGGAGGCGAGTGTAGCATGGACGAGTCGGGGAGTCGGGGAGTCGTGGAGTCGAGGAGTCGAGGAGTCGAGGAGTCGAGGAGTCGAGGAGTCGAGGAGTCGAGGAGTCGAGGAGAGCGTAGCCGGTGCGAGGCTGCTCCAAGGGGTTGTCATCCTGAGGAGCTC
>JAICJJ010000118.1 GCA_025928535.1 Thermomicrobiales bacterium | reverse complement strand
GTTCGAACTCGCCCACAAAATCGACATGCCCCTGCCGCAGCAAGGGATGAACGATCGCGAGCGTCTCGGCAAAGCGGCTCACGCGGTGATCCCAGCGCATGCCGTGCGCGCGGTGCTCTTCCTCGAAGTCGCCCGCTCCCAGCCCGAGGATCAGCCGACCGCCGGAAATCTCGTCGACGGTTTCGGCGATCTTCGCGAGCAGCGCGGGGTTGCGGTAGTTCGCGCAACTGACGAACGGCCCGAGCGCGATCCGGGTGGTGGATGCCGCGAGCGCGGCCAGAAGCGACCAGCACTCCCACACGCCGACCGGGTCGGCCGCCGCGAGCGCGAGCGGGACCGATTCGCCATCCTGCTCCCGGAGCGCGGCGAGGCGGAAGAGGAAATGGTCGGGCAGCCAGAGCGAATCGAAGCCGACCGATTCAGCCAACCGAGCCAGGGCGAGGAGGTCGGGCCAGCGGAGAATGTCGTCCGCGACCTCCGCCGCCCACCAGTGCGGCAGACCCTGCGCAATGGCCGTCCAGGTCGGCAAGAACAGGCCAACTTTCAAGGGGCGCGTCGACGATGCGGTCATGGCGTCTCCTCGCATCCGGACCAGCGCTCAGCGCGGCGCCGCCCCGGTTCCGGCCCTCCCAGCATGGCTGCCCGTCAACACCGCCTCGGCCTCGGCCCACGCCTGTTCCAACGTGAGCGCCCGGCCGGCGGCGGCGGCCGCCTGGGCGGCGTCGCCGAGCGCGTCTCGGGCACGAGCACGGGCCTGCTTGTAGTGCTCACGCGCCGGCAGCGTGAACGCGGCGGCCTCGGTCTGCGCCAGCGCCTCCGCCTTGGCGAAGAGCCGTACCGCGGACTGCCAGTCCCCGCGCGCCGTCGCCAGGGTCGCCACGTCGGCCAGACCGACCGCGATGGCGGCGCGGCTGCCCTGCCGCCGCAGGCGGGATGCCTCCTCACGGAACCACATCGCCGATTCATCGAGATGGCCCGCGGCGCACTCGACCAGGCCCAGATAGCGCAGCGGATCGAACGCCAGGACGGGATATCGGATGCGGTCGAAGCATTCCAGAGCGTCCCGCAGAAGGCCGCGGGCGCGCGCATCGTCGCCCTGCGCCCAGGCGATCACGCCCAGGTGAAAGTTCGCGTGGCCGAACCAGTCTTCATGGTTGGCGTTGCGGAGAAAGGCGTCGTTGTCGCGGAAATAGGCCTCGTTGGCCGCGAAGAGCGCCGCTGCTTCGTCATAGCGCCCCTGGCAAACGCGAACGCCGCCGAGGAGACTGCGCGCGATCATAGAGCCGTAGGCGTCCCCGCTCCGCTCCCACCAGACGAAACCCTCCGTCAACCGCGCGGCCGCGCGCTCCGTCTCCCCCGACACGCTGGCGAGCATGCCGCTCATCATGAGCGCCCAGGCCCGCGGCTGCGGCGCGGCGTCATCTGGCGGCGTCGCGAGCGCCTGGTCGAGCCAGCGCCGCCCTTCGTTCAGGAGGCCTCGGTCATACCAGAAAACGACGAGGGCTCCCGCCAGTCGCAGGAGCGTGTCGTGGTCGCCTGTTTCCCGCGACCACGCGAGCGCCGCCCGCATGTTGTCATGTTCGCGTTCGATCTGATTCAGCCAGACCGGGTCGCCGTTGTCGGCGACCTCGGGATCGCCCCAACCGACCAGCGCAAGATAGAACTCGACATGGCGATCCCGTGCGCGCGGCTCCTCGCCGCTCTCGCCGAGCCGCTCCAGCGCGAACTCCCGGATCGTCGCCAACATGCCGTACCGCGGCTCGTCGCCCGACTCCGCAACCTGCAGGAGACTGGCGTCAAGCAGCGCCGTCAGTCCCTCCAGCACATCGATCGGTTCTTCCAGCGCGGCGACCATCTCGGCGGCCTCCAGCGTGCAGTCGCCGGCGAAGACGCTGAGCCGGCGAAAGACGGCCTGCTCGTCTGGCCGCAGCAGGTTGTATGACCATGCGATCGTCTCGCGCAGCGTCCGCTGCCGTTCTGGCAAATCTTGGGCTCCGCCGGTCAGTAGCGGCAAAGTGCGATCGAGCCGCAACGCGAGCGCAGCCGGAGACAGGACCCGGACGCGGGCAGCGGCCAACTCCAGCGCCAGCGGCAGCCCGTCCAGGCGGCGGACGATCGCCGCCACCGGCGGGGCGTTGGCGTCATTCAAGGCGAAGTCGGGCTTGACGGCGCGGACCCGATCGACGAAGAGGCGCACGGCCGCGATTTGGCTCAGTTCCTCCAGCGGCGGAAGCGGATCAGCCTCGGGAAGCGCCAATGGGACGACCGGATAGAGGTGTTCGCCGACGAGGCGCAACGCGGCGCGGCTCGTGGCCATCACCCGCAGCGCCGGGCACGACCTGAGCGCCTGTCCAATGAACGGCGCCGCCGGGAGCACGTGTTCGCAATTGTCGAGGACCAGGAGAAGACGCTTGCCGGCAAGGCGCGCGACGACGGCGTCGTGCAGAGAACGATCCGCCCGATCGGGAACGCCCAGCTGCTCCGCGATCGCGGACGGAACCAGGGACGGATCGGCCAAAGGCGCGAGCGAAACGAAGACGACGCCATCGGGAAACTGCGGCGCGACCCGCTCGGCCACGGCGAGGGCGAGCCGCGTCTTGCCGGCGCCGCCCGGTCCCGTCAAGGTGAGCAGCCGGATGGCGGGTCCAGTCAGGAGGGACGCCGCCGCGGCGATGTCCTGCTCCCGACCGACGAGGGAGGTGAGGGGGAGCGGCAACTCAGGACGAACATCTGCCGGTGTTTGCCGCGGGCGCCACGCCGCGGGACGCCGGGCCGCGGCCGCGAGCGCGGTTCGATCGGCGGGGGCGAGGGCGAGGGCGTCCAGCAGGAGCCGCAGCGTGTCCTTCCGGGGCAGCGTGTGAATGCCCCGTTCCAGATCACTGACCGCCCGCGTGCTCATTCCTGCCCGTTCGGCCAACGCCTCCTGGGTCAGCCCGGCGGCGACCCGGTAGCGCCGCAACAACTCGTCGAAGCCACTCGCCGCCATAGCCGCCACGCCCGTTCGATCGCCGCGTGAGTGGAATACGCCGATTCTAGCGGCCGCAGGTGGTCTGCACAATCGCGGGAGATGTGGGTGGAAATGTGGGTTAGTCGTGGTCAAGCGTGTGGTCGAGTCATAGGGTGAAGGCGCGTCGCCGACACGGACGAGGACCGTTCGGAGATCAGCGGCGGAAGAGCCGAGCGAGCGCAAGGAGGGATGAGCATGGCCGAACAGCGAACGGATGTCTTCGTCGCCACCCCGACGAAGGCCGAGGTGATCGAACGCGTCGACGGCGCGTGGGCGATCCTGGAGAGCACGCTCGCCGGCCTGGAGGAGGCGGCGTTGACGACGCCCGGCGACGATTGGTCGGTCAAGGATCATCTCGCCCATATCGAAGTGTGGGAGCGGTATCTGCTCGCGTTGCTCGAGCGGCGGTCGCCGTCGGCCGCGATTGGCATCGATCTTGCCGCCTTCCGCTCGATCGACGACGACGGCCTCAACGAGTTGGTCCGCGAGCCGACCAAAACGCAGCCGCTCTCCCAGGTGCTGGCCGACCTGCGGCGCACACACGAGCGACTCCTCGCCGTCGTCGCGGCCGTGCCCGAGGATGATCTGGAGCGCCTCGCCGCCCACTACCAGCCAGACGAACTGGCCGACGACACCGACACGATCGCCGGGTGGATCACCCATGTCTGCGACGAGCACCTGCGGGAGCATGTCGCCTGGATCCAGCGTCATGCCGCGAGCAGTTGACCTCCGACGACGAGCGGCTGCAGACAAGGAGGACAGGTCATGGACCAGGCGCTCTTCACGTTGCCGATTCTGCCGGGAAAGACCGCGGCCGCCCGCGCCTTTCTGCAAGAGCTGGGCGGCCCGCGCAAGCAGGACCTGGCCGCGTGCGGCGACAGCGCGGGCATCGCCAAGGAGTTGTGGGCAATTCAGCAGACGCCGCAGGGTGATTTCTTCGTCGCCTACATGGCCGGAGAAGACCTCGCCCGCGCGTTCCAGGCGTTCGCTGCCTCCCAGACCGGGTTCGACGTCTGGTTCAAGCAGCACGTGCAGGCGACGACCGGCGCGGATCTGAACACGCCGCCGCCCGGGCCGATCAGCGAGATTCTGGCCGACAGCGCCGCCTGACCCGACGAGCCGCCCGGCGAGACCTGGGGGCGGTTCAGCAAGAACCGCCCCGCCCAACCGCATCGCACGGGCGGGCGGTCCATGGAGGATGAAGTTCATGTCGCTCTCCCCAACAACGACGATCCAGGCGACGCCGGACGAACTTGTCGGGCGCGTGTTCGACGCCATGGTCCAGACGCTGGAACTCTTTTGCCTCTACGTCGGCGATCAACTCGGGTTTTACCAGGCGCTCCATGACCGCGGTCCCGCCACGTCCGCGGAATTGGCCGCCCGCGCGGGCACGAACGAACGCGCCACGCGGGAATGGTTGGAGCAACAGGCGACCGCCGGCTTCCTCGCCTGCGCCAACCCGGAGCAAGATGCGGCGGGACGCCGCTACGCGCTGCCCGACGGGTACGCCGCCGTGCTCGTTGACCGAGACAGCCCGAGCATCGCCACGCCGATGGCGCAAATCACGGCCGGAACCGTCGCGCCGCTGCGCCAGTTGCTGACGGCGTTTCGGACGGGCGGCGGCGTGCCCTACGCCGACTACGGCCACGATCTGCACGCCGGGCAAGCGGGAATGACCCGCCCGCTCTTCGTCCATCAATTGGCCCAGGAATGGATCCCGGCCATGCCGGAGATCGACGCCCGGCTCCGGTCCGATCCGCCGGCGCGCGTCGCCGATATCGGCATGGGTCAGGGGTGGTCGAGCATCGCCCTGGCCCGCGGCTACCCAAAGATCGCGGTCGATGGCTTCGATCTGGATGCGGCATCGGTCGCGGCCGCGCAGCGCAACGGGCGCGAGGCGGGCATGGCGGATCGCGTCCATTTTCAGGTCCGCGACGCGGGCGATCCCGCGCTCGCCGGACGATACGACTTGGCGCTGGCGGTGGAATGCGTCCACGACATGGCCGACCCGGTTTCAGTCTTGCGCTCGATGCGGCGATTGGTCGGGCCAGGCGGAACCGTGCTGATCATCGACGAGCGGGTGCCAGACGCCTTCGCTCCCAATGGCGACGCGGTCGAGCGGCTGATGTACGGCTTCAGCGTGCTGCATTGTCTGCCGGTCGGGATGGCGGGGCAGCCCTCGGCCGGAACCGGCGCGGTCATGCGGCGACCGACATTCCGCCGGTATGCCGCGGAGGCCGGCTTTCAGGCGGTCGACGAGTTGCCCATCGCCAACGATTTTTACCGGTTCTACCGTCTGACGGCCTGAGACGGAGGAGCGGCCCCTGCGACGAGCGACGCCTGACGGCGCCGCTTTGATGGCAAGCGGCGCTACCGTCGATGCCGCAGCAACTGATCGGCGCCGACGGCGAACATGATCAGCAGGCCCTGGACGATCTGCTGGTAGATCGTGTCGATGCCGAGCAGGTTGAAGCCGTTGCCGATCATCGCCAGGATCAGGACGCCGATCACCGCCCGCCAGATCGACCCTTCGCCTCCCATGATGCTGGTGCCGCCGACGACCGACGCCGCGATTGCGGAAAGTTCCAGCCCGATGCCGAGGTCGGGCTGGGCCGAACTGGTGCGCGAGGCGGCGAGCACCCCGGCGATGCCGGCGCAGAGGCCGGTGATGACGAATGCGGCGCTGCGGACCGCTTCGACCCGCACCCCGGACAGGCGCGCCGCTTCCGCGTTGCCCCCGACCGCGTAGAGATAGCGGCCGAAGGTCGTTTTCGACAACAGAAAGCCGGTGACGAGGATCACCGCGGCGTAGACCCAAACCGAATATTTGGCGCCGAGCAACGTCTGCGTGCCGAGCGTCGAAAAGCGGTCGTCGGTGACGGTGACGATCATGCCGCCGGTGACGAGGATGGCGATGCCCCGAAAGACGATGCTCGAGGCGAGGGTGGCGATGAACGAATTGATCCGCACCTGATTGACCAGCACGGCGTTGAGGATGCCGAGCGCCCCGCCCGAGAGCATCCCGACCACGATCCCGAGCCACGGATTGGCGACGAGCGCGATCTTGCAGGCGACGACCGCCGCCACGGCGAAGATGGCCCCGACCGACAGATCGAAGACCCCGGCGATGATGCCGAGGGTGATGCCGCAGGCGACGATGCCGACCGGCGCCGATTGGTCGAGCAGGTTCAGCAGATTACGGGTCGTCAGGAATTTGTCGCTGGCGAGGCTGAGCGCGATGAAGAGGACGAGGAAACTGAGGACGATGCCGTAACTCCGGACATCGATCCGCTCCGTCCAGCCGCGGCGCGGGATCGCCGCTTCGCCGGCCGCCGTCGCCTCGCTCATGCCTCCGCCCCTCCCGCTTTCGCCCGCGTCGTCTGAAACGCCGCCGCCATCACGTCGTCTTTCGTCGCCGTCGCGCCGTCGAATTCGGCGACGATCCGCCCCGCGCGCAACACCAGAATCCGGTGCGACAAGCCGAGCACTTCTTCGATTTCGGACGAAATCAGCAACACCGCCATGCCCTGCGCCGCCAGTTCGACGAGCAATTCGTGGATTTGCCGTTTCGCGCCGACATCGACGCCGCGCGTCGGCTCGTCGGCGACCAGCACCCGCGGCCGGCGCAACAGCCACTTGGCGAACAGCACTTTCTGCTGATTGCCGCCCGAGAGATTGAGGACCGGCGCTTCCAGCGAGGGCGTTTTCACGTCGAGCCGACGCGCTTCGCGTCCG
Source organism: Thermomicrobiales bacterium (assembly GCA_025928535.1). GTDB lineage: Bacteria > Chloroflexota > Chloroflexia > Thermomicrobiales > UBA6265 > JAICJJ01. The sequence continues at coordinate 871 of JAICJJ010000118.1, read as the reverse complement.
GCCGCGGCGCGTTCCCGCCGGACGTTGACGACGCCGCCGACCGCGAACGCCGGCAGATCGGCCAGCGTCGCGTTTTCCCGCACCGAGCGGGTCATGACCAACCCTTGCTCCTTGCGGCTTTCCGGCAGCATCGCGATGCCCGCGTCGGCGGCGGCGCGCGGCGACGTCACCCGAACGGGGCGGCCATCGATCAGGATTTCGCCGGCGTCGATCCGGTCGGCGCCGAAGATCGCCCGCGCGATTTCGGTCCGGCCGCTGCCGACCAGCCCGGCCAGACCGAGAATCTCGCCGGCCCGAATCGTGAACGAGACGTCGGCGATGGCGCGGCGGCGCGACAGCCCGCGCGCTTCCAGCACGATCGGATTGCCGGCCGGATCGGGCGGGCGCAGCGGAAATTCCCAGTCGATGCCGTGGCCGATCATCGCCGCGACGAGGCTGGCGTGCGTTTCCGATGCCGCCGGGGCGGTCCGGACGAGCCGGCCGTCCCGCATGACCGTGACGGTGTCCGACACCGCGAGGACTTCGTCCAGAAAGTGCGAGACGAGGACAATCGCCGTGCCGCTCGCCGACAGGCGGCGGACGATCGCCAGCAGCCGGTCGGTTTCGTCGGCGGTCAGGCTCGCGGTCGGCTCGTCCATCAGGATCAGGCGGGCGTCGCGGGCGATCGCCCGGAGGATTTCGACCTTTTGCCGCTCGGCCACCCGCAACGCGCCGACACGGACGGCAGGGTCGAGGCCGAATCCGGTCGCGGCATTCAGCCGGTCGAACCGTTGCCGCATCGCCGCCGCGTCGACGATCCCGAGCCGCCGCGATTCGACCCCGAGAAAGACGTTTTCGATCACGCTGCGGGCCGGCACGAGCGCCAGTTCCT
>JAICJJ010000490.1 GCA_025928535.1 Thermomicrobiales bacterium | reverse complement strand
TGGCGCCCGGATCGGATTTCCAATCCTTGCGCGGGACCTTTTCCCAGATGTGTTTCGGGATGATGAAGGCGGTCAGATCGTAGAGGAAGGTGAAGTACGGTTTCTTGGCGACGATCTGGAAGGTGTGGTCGTCGATCGCTTTCCACGAGGCGACGGAGTCGTTGAAGGAACCGGTGTAGACGCTGCCGGTCGCCGGGTCAGCCAGGGCGTCGAAACTGAACTGGACGTCGGCGCTCGTCACCGGCTGGCCGTCGTGGAATTTGGCGTTCTTGTTCAGGTAGAAGGTGTAGGTGACGCCGTCCGGCGCGACCTCCCAGGAATCCGCCAATCCGGTCGGCGCCGGAACGCCGGTGCGCGAGTCGCCGCCGATCAGATTGTCGAAGATGAGCGAAACGACGCCGAGCGACGCCGCTTCTTCGGCGAGAAACGGCATCACCGTCTGGATGTCGGCGGTGTTCGAATCGATGAACGATCCGCCTTGCTTCCCATCGGTAAAGCCGAGGTCCTTGACCATTCCGGCGTTGAATTCGTCGCGGGTCAGCGACTTGATGACCTTGCCGCCCGTGCCGGCGGCCGGGCTGGCGTCTTGCGCCCAGGCGACGCCGGAGCGGGCCAGCGCGCTGGCCACGCCGAGCGCGCCCGCGCCGATCAGCAGGCGGCGCCGGTCGACCGCGCGGCGACCCGCGCTGGCGGCCGGAGCGCCTTCACTGGATTCGTCGTTCATGTGGTGATCTCCTCGTCGCAGTCGGCGCATCGTTCGTGTCGGTCAACGCCGCCATGCGGCTCCGAACGCGAACCGCAACGGATTCGGACGGCGGTTTGCGCAAGCATAGCAGCGAGCCTTGTTGGCCCTCACCCCCCGCCGTTCATCGACGGTCGCGCGCATTTCGGTAGGGACACGGCATGCCGTGCCCGATCGGCCGCAGGCCGATGAACGGTCGTCAGTTGACCCGGTCGTGGTCCTGCGGATCACCGGGCACGGCATGCCGTGCCCCTACCGATTCTCATCCATTGCCATCGAGACTATGACCCCGCCTTGAACCAGAGGTAATTCAACGGAGAGCCCCAGGTGTTCGGTTTGTAGTTTTGCAGCCGGTCGTGGTAGGCGACGATGCCCTTGCCGAAGAGCAGCACCAGCACCGGCAACTCGTCGTTGACGATGTTCGACGCCCGGATCAGCAAATCGGCCCGTTTGGCCTGGTCGAAGGTGATCTTCGCCTGGGCGTTGATCTTGTCGAGGTCCGGGTTGCAATACTTCATGAAGTTGAAGCCGCCCTGGTACTGGGCGCAGCCGAACATCGCGTCCTGGATGAAGGTCGCGTCCCAGTTGAAGCCGAGCGCGCCGGCGCGGAAATCGTGCGTCTCCTGCAACGCCTTGAGCATCGCCGGAAATTCGAGCGAGCGGGGCGTCATGGCGACGCCCACCTTTTTCCACGCGTCCTGCACGTAGGCGATGAGCTGATCGGTCGTCGGCGAGCCGGACGGATAGAGCAATTCGAACTGCATCGCTTGCCCGTCTTTTTCGACGGTTCCGTCGCCGTTGCTGTCTTTCCAGCCGGCGTCGGCCAGGAGTTGCTTGGCCTTGTCGGGGTCGAAGGTGTATTTGGTCGTGATCTTGTCAGGCGCGTAGGCGTATGACACCTTCGGTTGCGTGCCCTGCGCCACCTCGCCGTAGCCGAGCAGGATGTCGTCGACGATCGACTGCCGGTCGAGCGCGAACATCAAGGCCTGACGGACGCGTTTATCCTGGAAAAGCGGCGTGATCTTCGGATCGAGATTGAACGGGAGATAGCGGAAACCCCGCGTCGAATACGATTCGATCTGGATGCCCGGCTGCCCCTGGACGCCGCCGACATCGGCTGGCTCGAGTCCGGTCGCGTCGATCTCGTCGTTCAGGAACGCGTTGACGACCGAGGTCTGATCGGGCCAGATCTTCATCGTGTAATCGTCGATGTAGGGAACCTTGTCGTAATAGTCGTCGTTGCGGACGAGGGTGACGCTTTCGCCCGGCTTCCACTCCTCGAATTTGAACGGCCCGCTGCCGATGACCCGTTTCGGGTCTTGCCCGGTGGCGCCCGGATCGGATTTCCAGTCCTTGCGCGGCACGCTTTCCCAGATGTGCTTGGGGATGATGAAGGCGGTCAGATCGTAGAGGAGCGTGATCGTCGGCTGCTTGGCGACGATCTCGAAGGTGTGGTCGTCGATCGCTTTCCACGACTTGACCGAATCGTTGAAGGCGCCGGTGTAGGCGCTGCCCGTTTCGGGGTCGGCCAGGGCGTCGAAACTGAATTGGACGTCGGCGCTCGTCACCGGCTGGCCGTCATGCCACTTGGCGTTCTGGCTGAGATGGAACGTGTAGGTGACGTCGTCGGGCGCGAGTTCCCACCAATCGGCGAGGCCGTTCGGCGCGGGTTGGCCGTTGCGGGGATCGCCGCCGGTGATGGTGTCGAAGATGAGGCCGACGATGCCGAGCGAGGCCGCTTCGTCCGCCAGGAATGGCATCACGGTCTGGATGTCGGCGGTGTTCGAATCGAGGAACGTTCCACCTTGTTTGCCTTCCGTGTAGCCGAGATCCTTGACCATTCCGGCGTTGAATTCGTCGCGGGTGAGCGACTTGATCGGCTGACCGGCGCCGGACGCGGCCGAACCGGAGGCCGGCGTCGCGTCTTGCGCCGAGGCAAAGCCGGAACGAGCCAGCGCGCCGGCGGCGCCGAGCGCGCCGGCCGAAAGCAACAACCGGCGACGGTCGAGCCGCGCCGGTCGTG
>JAICJJ010000529.1 GCA_025928535.1 Thermomicrobiales bacterium | reverse complement strand
GCGGATCGGGCACGGCGCCGAGCGCGGCAAGCAGATCGCTATACTGCGGGACGTCCATTGGCGATCCTCCTCGGGTGACGGCTGTGGAGAGCAGCACCCGCGGACTTTAGCCAATGGACTCTGACTTTGACACAGCCCTGCGCTCCGTTCAATCCGCGCCGAAACGGCGATGAGTTCTGCTACCATTGCCGATGGTCGCGAAGCGCCGACATGGCGGTTCGTCGGCATGCCGAGCGCGCGACGGCGATGCGCGATCCGGCTTGAAGATCGGTCGATCGGACGAGGTGAAGCGCCGGTGGAGTTGGCGACATTTGGCCGAGATTGGTTCGTCATCCTGCTGATGACGGGCGCGGCGTTCCTGATGGGCATGACGCTGTTGTCCCTGAATCTGATCATGGCGCCGTCCAAGCCGACCGCCATCAAGAGCGCACCCTACGAAAGCGGCATGCCGGGCGTCGTTCCGGTCCGCCCGCGCTACACGCCCCGCTTTTACGTCGTCGCGATGCTGTTCGTCATCTTCGACATCGAAGCGGTCTTCATGTTTCCCTGGGCGGTGATCTTCGACCAACTCGGCCGCTACGGCTTCGTCGAAATGCTGGTCTTCATCGGCTTGCTCTTCGTGGGATACATCTACGCGTGGAAGAAAGGGGCCCTCGAATGGGTCTGATCGACGATCGCTTCGATCGCAACGTTTTCGTCACCTCGCTCGATTTCGTCTTCAACTGGGCGCGCCGCTCCTCCCTCTGGTGGCTGCAGTTCGGCCTCGCCTGTTGCGCGATCGAGATGATTTCGGCGTCGATGGCGCGATTCGACCTCGCCGAACGCTTCGGCATGCTCTACCGCGCTTCGCCTCGGCAAGCCGACCTGATGATCATCGCCGGCACGGTCACCAAGAAGATGGCGCCGGTGGTTCGCACCCTCTACGACCAGATGCCGGAGCCGAAATGGGTCGTCTCGATGGGGAGTTGCGCCAATGTCGGCGGCCCCTACGACACCTACGCGGTCGTCCAGGGCGTCGATCAGGTGATTCCGGTCGACATCTACGTGCCGGGCTGCCCGCCGACGCCGGAAGCGCTGTACTACGGCATCCTCGAATTGCAGAACAAGGTCATCAAATACGAGACGATGGCCCGCAAGCAGGGCAAGGACGCGGCCGAGCGCGCCCGCATTGCCGACCGGCAGGAAGCGATGGCCGGCGTCCGCGCCTGAGAGCGGCCCGAGTTCGAACCCGCCGCGGCGGCCAGACCAGCGAGGAACGCCCGAGGTGACTGACAACCAGCAATCGCAAGCCCGCGACGCGCGCCAACTCGCAGCGAATTCGCCCGACGCCGCGCTCGCCTCGGCGCCGGTCAGCGACCCGGCCGAAGAACGCGCCGCGCTCGAGGTGGGGGAGACGCTGCTGGCGGCGGAAACGGCCGCCGGCCAGGCCCCGGTTCCGGCCGGCGCGCCCGAGTATGACCCGTGGGGCCGCGGCGCCTGGATCGATCCCGATGTCGAGAAGCATCCGGCGCTGCGCGCGCTACGCCAGCAATTTCCCGATTCGGTCGTCGATGTCGTGCGCTTTCGCGACGAAACGACGATCCACGTCCGGCGCGAAGACTTGCGGGAGATCTGCCGTTTCCTGCGCGACCACCCGAAGATTCAGTTGAACTTTCTGACCGACGTCACGGCGGTCGACATGCTGCAATTGCGCGAATCGCCCCGCTTCGACGTCGTCGTGCAGCTCTATTCCCTGCCGAACCGGGTCCGGCTGCGTCTGAAGGCGGGCTGCAACGACGGCGAGCCGGTTCCGTCGCTCGTGCCACTCTGGAACGGCGCGAACTGGCTGGAGCGCGAGGCCTACGACATGTTCGGGATCGTCTTCGAAGGCCACCCGAACCTGCGGCGCATCCTCCTGCCGGACGATTGGGACGAAGGACACCCGCTGCGGAAAGATTATCCGCTGCGCGGCTGGCGGGAATTTCCCGTTTACAATACCGAACGCACCGTCGGGCGCGTCCGCACGCGCTGGACGGGCAGGGGAGCATCCTGATCCATGTCCGCCATCACCAACCAGGCCGCTATCGACGCCACCGCCGCGCCCGAACACCCTTTCGAGTCGGGCGGCGATTTTCCCGCCGGCGTCGATGAACTCGGCAGCCTGACGCTCGAAAACGAAGTCGCGCTCGCCGACGGCTCGCGCCTGATCACCCTCAACATGGGGCCGCAGCACCCCAGCACGCACGGCGTGCTGCGGGTGGTGCTGAAACTCGACGGCGAAGTGATCGTCGATTGCGACCCGGTCATCGGCTATCTGCATCGCGGCACCGAAAAACTGGGAGAAGCGCACCGCTACGCGCAGGTGATTCCCTGGACCGACCGCACCGATTACGTCGCCGCGCCGATGAACAATCTCGGCTGCGTGCTCGCGATCGAAAAACTCTGCGGCGTCGAAGCGCCGGAGCGCGCCCAATACTGGCGCGTCATCATGTCGGAACTGGCGCGGCT
>JAICJJ010000275.1 GCA_025928535.1 Thermomicrobiales bacterium | reverse complement strand
TGGCGCGCTCCCGCTCGATGTCCCGATACGCATACCGCGGCGCGACGCCTCGCTGGCCATGGGCGCTCGTGGCGGCGGCGGTGCTGCTCGCCGCCGTCGTCGTGCTCGCGCGCGCGGGCCGGATCGCCATTCCGGGCCTGACGCCGCGGCTCGAGCAGAGCGCGGCGCGCCCGCCGCAAACCGCCGCCCCTGCGGTCGTGACCGGCGATGTGACTGCCGCCAGCGCCGAGCAAGCCGCGCCGCCGACCGCGCCGCCGGCGAATGCCGCCGCGACCGCCAATCCGGTCGCTACGCCGGTCGTGCCGGAAAAGACGCCCGAAGAACTCGCCGCGGCCTGGGTCGATTTCTGGAACAAGGGCGACTACGGCGCGATGTACGATCTGCTGAGCGAATCGGCTCGGCGCGGCATCGCGCGGGACGCCTTCATCGACCGCTACCAGGCGATCGCCGACCGCGCCGGCCTGACCGGCTTGCACGCCTCCGTCACGGGCGGCCTGACGCCCGGCCGCCAGATGCCGATCGCCGTCGACTATGATTCGTCGCTGGTCGGCCGCTTTTCCGAGCACAACGCGATTCCCTTCACTCGCGACGGCGGCGCCTGGCGCGTCGCCTGGACGCCGTCGCTGATCTTTTCCGACCTCGGCGCGGACGGCTGCGTCGATGTCGATGTCCAGCCGGTGCGGCGCGGCACGATTTTCGACCGCAGCGGCGAACCGCTCGCCTACGACGGCACGGTCGAGCGGGTCGGCGTCGTGCCGGGGCAGATTCCGGCCGCCGATCACGACCGCGTGCTGAAAGCGCTGTCCGATCTGACTGGATCGCCGGTCGACACGCTGCAAAAGCAGATCGACGCCGCCGATCCGACCTGGTTCGTCCAGATCAAGGATTTTCCCGCCTCGCGCGGGCAGGACTTGCTCAACATCATCTCCGGCTTGCCCGGCGTCTCGGTCCATTCGGCGACGGCGCGCGTCTATCCGCTCGGGGCGCAGGCGGCGCATGTCACCGGCTACGTCTCGCCGGCGACGGCGGACGAATTGGCGGCCAATCCCGATCTGGCGCCGGGCCAGTTGATCGGCCAGGCCGGGGTCGAAGCGGGCGCGGACGATCTTCTCTCCGGCAAGCCGGGGGTGCGGCTGATCGTCGTCGGCTGCCAATCGCGGGTCGAACGCGCGGCCATCGCCGCCCGGCCGGCCGTGCCGTCGAGCGACATCACGCTGACAATCGACCGCGGCTTGCAGATCGCCACCGACGCCGCGCTGCGGGCGCAGGGCAATGTCAAGGGGAGCGCCGTCATCCTCGATCCGCGCGACGGCGCGGTGCTCGCCATGGCGAGCCTGCCGACCTACGATCCGAACGGCTTCGTCCTCGGGTTCAATTCGTCGGAGCGCGCCCAACTCAGCAGCGACACGCTCCGGCCGCTGCTCAATCGCGCCGCCCAGGCCGCCTATCCGACCGGCTCGATCTTCAAGGTGATCACCTTTTCGGCGGCGATCGAAGATCTCCACGACACGCCGGAGACGGTGATCGATTGCCCTTCGACGTTCCAGTTGCCGGGCTCGTCGCAAGTCTGGCAAGACTGGACGGTGGCGGAAGGGCTGGGTCCGCAAGGACCGATGACGCTGCACAAGGCGCTGGTCAATTCCTGCAACACCGTCTTCTATCAGATCGGGCGCGATCTCGATCAGACCGATCCCGAATTGCTGCCGAAAATGGCGAAAGCGTTCGGCCTCGGCGCGCCGACCGGCATTCCCTACCTGCCGGAAGCCGGCGGCGTCGTGCCCGACCCCGCCTGGAAGCAGCAAACCCTCGGCGACTATTGGGCGACGGGCGACGCCATCAACCTCGCGATCGGCCAGGGTTTTCTCGAAGCGACCCCGTTGCAAATGGCGGTCGCGTACGCCGCCATCGCCAACGGCGGCGATCTCCTGCAACCCTACATCGTCTCGACCATCGTTCACGCCAACAACGAGCATCAGCCCGTGGGCGGGCGGACGGTCCGCTCGCGGCTGCCGGTCGCGGCGTCGACGGTGGCGGCGTTGCAAGACGCCTTGCGCGACCAGACGAGCGACTGGAACGGGGCCGGCTCGGTGCGGGTCTTCGGCGATTTCCCCTGGCCGATCGCCGGCAAGACCGGCACCGCCCAGAACGATCTTGACCGCAGCCAGAAGCCGCATTCCTGGTTTGCCGCGTTCGGCCCCTACGGCGCGCAGGCGACGATCGCCTCGATCGTCATGTTCGAAAACATGGGCGAAGGCGTCTCGTTTGCGGCGCCGGCCACCCGCCAAATCTACGAAGCCTATCTGCAGAGCGATCTCGCCTCCGGCAACGCGGCCACCCCACCGTCATCCTGAGCGAAGTCGAAGGGTCTCGTTCTTCCTGACGGCAGAGCACGAGATGCCTCGACAGGCTCGGCATGACGATAGGGGGGCGGCTCGGCATGACGATGCGGGGCGTCTCGGCCTGACGAGCGCGCCCGGCGTCGGCATGTCGATGCGCGCCGCCTGCTATCCTCCTGCTCTGACAGGGTTTCGGGCATGACGCGCGGAGGAGACGGCGGCGTGTACGGCGAGCGAGGGCGCATCGGACTGATCACGCTGGCGACCGACGCCAGCGTCTTGCCGGAATACCAGCGGGCGATGCCGCCGGGCGTCGCCGTCTATCCCGCGCCGATCGTCTTGCCGCGCGGCGAGGTGACGCCCGCCGCGCTGGCCGAGATGCTCGCGGGCGACGCGCTGGAACGCGCCGCCGAACTGCTGGTCTGGGCCGAGGTCGGCGTCATCCTCTTCGCTTGCACGAGCGGCAGTCTCGTCCACGGCCCCGGCTGGGATCGCGAATTGATCGGCCGGATCGAGCGGACGAGCGGCGTGCCGGGCTTGACGACCGCGACGGCTGTGCTCGCCGCGCTGCGGGCGCTCGATCGCGAGCGCGTCGCCGTCGCCACGCCCTATATCGACGCGCTGAACGCGATCGAAGCCGACTTTCTGGCGGCGGCCGGATTCGACGTCGTCGCGATCGAGGGGCTGGGCTGCGGGACCGATCCCGAAATCGGCCGGCTCGGGCCAGACGACGCGATGGCGCTGGCGGCGCGGGTCGATCGGCCGGAGGCCGACGGCATCTTCATCAGTTGCACGAATTTTCACTGCCTCGAAGCGATCGCCCCGCTCGAAGCGCGGCATGGCAAACCGGTCGTGACGAGCAATCAGGCGGGCGCCTGGGCGGCGCTGCGGGCGATCGGAATCGACGACGAGGTCTCCGGCCTCGGCCGATTGTTCGCGCTGCCGTATCCCGCCATGGCGGGAGCACAGACGTGAACGCCGACGCCGAGCGGTTGGCCGGCGGCCTGCGGCAAACCTACCTCGTTGGGGAGTCGCTCTATCTGCGCGCGCTCGAACGGAGCGACGCCCGCCACGCCGCCGTCTGGCGGCCGGCGCCGTTTCCCATCTCGGCCCGGCGAGCCGAGCACGAATTGGAGAAGACGCCGCCGCTCGACGCGATCGACGCCGAACTGGGCAGCCTCGTCCTCGTCGCCTGCCGCCGGAGCGACGACGAGCCGGTCGGCGCCGCGACGATCGATCTCTCCTGGCCGGTGACGGCGGAGATGACGCTGCATGTCGAGCGGCGGCCGGATCGCGACGCCGGGGCGATCGGCGGCTAGATGCTGTCGCTCGTCGCGCCCTGGCTGTCGGCGGAAATCGCCTATCCCTCGGTCTGGGCCGAACTCGACGGCGGGGAGCCGGCCCTTGTCGCCGCCGCCGAACGGATCGGCATGCGGCCCGGCTCCCGCTTGCGCGAGGCGATCTGGCGCGACGGCCGCCGCTTCGACCAACTCGGCTACGAACTGCTCCATCCGGGCTGGATCGAACGAATGGGCGATCCGGGCGTCGGCATCGAAACGGAAGGCAAGCCGGTGGCCGTCCCGCGTTCGCCCGCGCCGCGCATCTGGCCGGTCGGCGACGGGCCGATCCCGGCGAACGCGATGGCGGTCGGGCCGCGGCTGGCGCTGCGTCCGTTCGAAATCGACGACGCGCCGGCCATCGCCCGCGCCTCGCGCGAAGAACCGGAGATGTCGTTCAATGCGCGGGGCCGGCGGCCGCTCAGCCCGCTGTCGGTCGAAGCCTGGATCGCCAGGCAGGGGGAGCAAACGCCGCCGGGGGCGATCAATCTGGCGGTCGTCCTGCGCGAAAGCGGCGAATTGATCGGTGAAGTCAATCTCGTCGAAATCGACTGGATCGCCCGCACCGCCGAAACCGCCGCCTGGATCTACCAGCCGCGGCATCGGGGCGGCGGCCTCGGCACGGAGATGAAGCATCTCCTGCTCGACTATGCGTTCGACCGGCTCGGCTTCCATCAGGTGCGGTCGTATGTCTACGACATCAATCCGCGCTCGGCCGCCGCCGTTCGCAAGCAAGGCTACCGCGACGCCGGCCGCCAATGGTGGATCAGCGTCAAGGGCGCGTCGTTCGTCGGCTGGAACGTGTTCGATCTGCTGGCGGACGAATGGCGCGCGGCCCGCTCGGGGTGAGCGGGCCGCGTTCGATCAACCGGCGAGGAGTTCGCCGACTCTGGTTTCGACTTCGTTCTCCTCGGGAAAGCGGTCCTTGTCGAGTTTGGAAAAGAGGCGCTGGCCGTTCAGAAAGACTTCGAACGACCCGGTCTCACCGGGGATCAAGAGGACCCCCTTGGTCAAATCGTCGGGGTAATCGTGGAGCAGATGCTCCGCCAAACTGGCGGCGCGAGCCAGATACCCTCAGGAGGTGCAGTATTCGATCCGGACCGCGTTTCCTTCGCCGTCGCTCACCGTCGTCTCCTCTTCGCGTGCCGGGCATGCCCGTCGAAGCCGGCGCCGATCGCCATGCGGCGGAGTGTCGCATATGGGGCGCCGGGGCCGCGCGGGTCGATCG
>JAICJJ010000407.1 GCA_025928535.1 Thermomicrobiales bacterium | reverse complement strand
TGCGCTGGGGCGACATGACCGCGATCGGCTCGTTGATGATCGTGCCGGTGCTCGTCTTCGCCGCCGCCGCCCAACGCTATCTCGTGCGTGGCCTCACCTTCGGCGCGGTCAAAGGCTGAGCGCCCGACGTCCAGCGGCATTTCCGGAAGGATCGACATGGCGGAAATCACGTTCGACCGGGTCAGCAAGCGTTTCGGGGGCCAGCACGCCGTCCGCAATCTGTCGCTGACGGTGCGCGACCGCGAACTGCTGACGCTGGTCGGGCCGAGCGGCTGCGGCAAGTCGACCACGCTCAACATGCTGGCCGGCCTCGAAGACCCGAGCGAAGGGTTGATCAGCATCGACGGCCGGGTCGTCAACGACGTGCCGTCCGGCGCGCGCGACATCGCGATGGTCTTCCAGAGCTACGCCCTCTATCCGCACATGACGGTGCGGCAAAACATCGGCTTCGGCCTCGAAGTGCGGCGGATGCCGAAGGCGGAGATCGCGCGGCGGGTCGATGAAGCGGCGAAATTGCTCGACATCGACCATCTCCTCGACCGCCGGCCGCGGCAACTTTCGGGCGGCCAGCGGCAGCGCGTCGCCCTCGGCCGGGCGCTGACGCGCAATCCGAAGGCATTCTTGCTCGACGAGCCGCTCAGCAACCTCGACGCCCAGTTGCGGACGCAGATGCGGGCCGAATTGAAATTGCTTTTCACCCGGATCGAAGGCACCGTCGTCTACGTCACGCACGACCAGGCGGAAGCGATGACGCTCAGCGACCGCCTCGTCGTCATGCGCGACGGGGAGGTGCAGCAGGTCGGCGCGCCGCTCGACGTCTACAACAACCCGATCAACGCGTTCGTCGCCCGCTTTCTCGGCAGCCCGGCGATCAATCTGATTCCCGGCCGCCTCGACCGCGCCGGCGATGCGCCGCGGTTCGTCGCTAACGGTCTGGCGGTCCCGCTCGTCGGCCGGCTCGCGCGGCTCGCCGCAGACGCGCCGGAAGCCGACATCATCCTCGGCATTCGGCCGGAAGATATGCTGATCGCTCCGCCGGACGGCGGGATCCCGGTCCGCGTCGACGTGATCGAGCCGATGGGCTCCCTCAACGTCCTGTATGCCAGCGCCGGTCCGACCCGCCTCGTCGTCACCGCCGCCCCCGACGTCTTCCCGACGCCCAGCTCGACGGTCGGCCTGACGCTGGCTCCAGACAAGGGCCACCTCTTCGCTGCCGACAGCGAACGCGCGTTTTGAGAACCAGCGTGAAACCGACCGTCGCCTGAGTTGTATCGGCGGCCGATCGCCCGGGCCGGATACGACTCATTCCGCCGGGCCGTCGCCGCGAGCATCCGCGAGGCGAGCGATCGCCGCCAACCCTTGTCCGATCCGATCCCGCAGCGCCGCGGCCGATTCAGGCGTCCAGTCGTAGAACCCGCGGCCGGTCTTCAGACCATGATCGCCGCGCGCCACGATCTCGGCGGCGAACGCGGGCGGCGCGGCGGCGGTCGACAGGTCGGGAAACAGCATGCCGGCGACCGTCAGCCAGACATCGACGCCGCCGGCGTCGGCGATCTCGAACGGCCCGGCGACGGCGAGCCGGCGGCCGAACCCGTTCTTGACGATGCGGTCGACGTCTTCCGGGCTGGCGATCCCCGCCTCGACGATCGCCAGCGCCTCCCGCAGGAGCGCGTTTTGCAGGCGGTTGCCGACGAAGCCGAGCGCTTCCCGCTGGACGACCGCCGGCTGCTTGCCGATGCCGCGGTAGAACGCGCGCATCGTGTCGATCGTCGCATCCGACGTCGCCGGCCCGCGCGCGAGTTCGACCAGCGGCAGGAGATGCGGCGGGTTGAAATAGTGGGCCACCAGCACGCGGTCTGGCCGATTCGTCGCCGCCGCCAGTTGGCTCGGCATGAAGGTCGAGGTGTTGCTGGCCAGGATCGCGCGCGACGGCGCGGCCACGTCGATCCGGCGAAAGAGCGTCCGCTTGAGATCGAGATCTTCCGACGCCGCTTCGACGATCAGATCGGCCTCGGCGACGGCCGCAACCAGATCGGTCCCCAGCGCGATCCGTTCGGACGCGGCCGCCGCCGTTCGCGCGTCGATGCGTCCCAGATCGCGCAGCCGATCCAGGCCGATCGGGATGTCGGCCTGCGCCCGCGCGAGTTGGCCGGCGTCGCGATCGTGCAGCGCGACGTCATAGCCGAACGCCGCGAATTCGAGCGCGATGCCGTGCCCCATCAACCCGGCCCCGATCACGGCGATTCGGCGAATGTCGTTCGTCATGCCCTCTCCTCCATGCTCCATCGTCGCTCGAGCCGAGTGATCTAACCGCGTGCGCGCGTCACGGCCCGGTCCACTCTGATTGTCGGCGCTCGCCGCGCAAACGGCCTCCCGGCTTTTCGACTGGCCGTCTTACCGTCTTGCCGTCTTGCCGTCTTCGTCCGGAAACCCACGACGCCCCCCATGCGTACTACTCAATGCGGGGAGGTCGATGCATCCCGCGCGGATCAACCCAGACGACCCGTCACTCGCGCTTCGGCATCGCGAATCGAACGACCTCGCGCCGATTCGGTCAGAGCCAGGACTGTCGCCGGCCTTGTGGATGCGGCATGATGCCGTCGTGGGCCGGAACACTGGCCTGTTCGCCTGGGAGTGCCTCTATGCGCGCGGCTGTCCGTCGGGGTCCGTTCCGGGCGCGCGGCTGGGTCAACCTGCTCGCCGCGCTCTGGCTCCTCGCGGGGTTGGTCGTTCCCGTCATTCCGCTCGCGCCCGTCGCCGCCCAGGGAACCACTCCGCCGCCGTTTCCCACCCCCACCCAGGTCGCCCTCTCCGGCACGTTCCAAGCGGCGCTTGGCTGCTCGGCCGACAACGAGCCGACCTGCCAGACGACCCAATTGGCGAGCCAGGGCGACGGCAGTTTCGCCGCCGTCTTGCCAGTTCCGCCGGGTGACTACACCTTCCGCGTCGTCGCCACCAGCGATCAGACCCGCTCGCTCGGTCAGGGGGGCGATCCGAACGGCGCCGACCTGTCGTTGAGCGTGCCGAACGGCGCCGCCGGCGCCTATTTCAGTTACGACAGCCTGACCGGCCAGATTCGCGCGCTGCCGGTCGATCGGCTCGTCGAATTGACGACCGACCAGGGCCAGCATGTGCCGATGGCGCCTATCCGGCAAGGGGGCTACCGCGCCTATTTCGACGCGCCCGCCGGCAATTACGGGTTCCAGATTCTCGTCAACGGCCAGCAGGCCGCCAGCGACACGATCAGCCTCGATCAGCCGCGCCGCGTCGTCGTCACCGTCGACAACAAAGGCAACGTCACCAACAAGGACACCGTCCGCGACACCACCCTCGTCGTGACGCGGACCGGGCCGGACGGCGCGCCGCAGCCCGGCTCTTGTTTCGCCATTTTCGACAAGAGCGGCGATCTGCAAGCGCAAGCGTGCGACGCCGATGACGGGGCCGACGACGGCACGATCCGGCTGCGCGTGCCGAACGGTCTCGACCAGGGAACCTACACCCTGCGCGAAACCCAAACC
>JAICJJ010000307.1 GCA_025928535.1 Thermomicrobiales bacterium | reverse complement strand
GCGAAGCGGAAGGATCTCTACACCAAGATTCAGCAGACGATCGTCGATCAAGCGGTCGAACTGTTTCTCTTCACGCCGCTCGAAGGCATTCCGCACCGCAAGGAGATTCAGGGATATTCGTTTTGTCCGGTGATGGGGTCCGACCCCTGGTGGTACAAGATCTCCCTCGGCTCGGCCTGAGGGCGAACGCGGACGCGGGCCGCGACGTCGTCGCCACGGCGCGGCGCGGCCCGCGCGGGAATCGTTGAACGCATGGGCGCCTATCTCGCGCGACGGTTGCTCCTGATCGTGCCGACGTTGTTCGGCCTGTCGCTGCTGACTTTCGTCATCTCGCACGTCGTCCCGGCCGACCCGGCGAAACTGGCGGCCGGGCCGCGCGCTTCGGAAGCGATGGTCGCAACGATCCGGACGCAATACGGCCTCGATCAGCCGCTGCCACGGCAATATCTGACGTATCTCGGCGATCTGCTGCGCGGCGATCTCGGCCAGTCGATCATGACTCGGCACGAGGTGACGGACGATCTGCGGGATCGCTTTCCGGCGACGCTCGAATTGAGCTTCTACGCCATGCTGCTGGCGGTGTGCCTCGGCGTGCCGCTCGGACTCGTCGCGGCGCTGAACCAGAATCGCTGGCCGGATCAACTCTCGCGCGTCGTCGCCGTCTCGTCCGTCAGCATTCCGCAATTCTGGTTCGGCCTCGCGTTGCAACTGGTCCTCGCCAGCAGTCTCGGCCTCTTGCCGTTGAGCCAGCGCCTGCCGACGCTGACGCGGCCCCCGCAGCGCGTCACCGGCTTGCTGACGATCGACAGTCTGCTCGCCGGCCAGCCGGACGTCTTCTGGCTGGCGGTCAAGCATCTCGTGTTGCCGGTGATCGTCCTCGCGATCGGTTCGATGGCGATCATCACCCGCACGCTACGGGGCGACCTGCTGGAGGTGATGAATCAGGATTTCATCCGGACGGCCCGCGCCAAGGGGCTGCCGGAACGGCGGGTCATCGCCGCCCACACGCTGCGCAACGCGCTGATTCCCAGCCTGACGATGATCGGCCTCTCGATCGGCTGGACGCTCGGAGGCACCATTCTGGTCGAAACGGTCTTCGACTGGCCGGGCATCGGCAATTACGCGGTGGAATCGGCGACGCGGCTCGATTTCAACCCGATCATGGGCGTCACGCTCCTGATCGGCGTCGCCATCATCCTCATCAACCTCGTGGTCGATCTGCTCTACGGCGTGCTCGACCCCCGGATCAGTTACCGATGACGCATTTCCGGACATCCCCGCAGGAGCCGCCCCGTGGCCACTGACGTCGCCGCGCCGGCCGCTTCCCTCGCCGCCGGCGTCGCGCCCGCGGCGACCAGCAATCTGCGGCGGCGGCTGCGCCGCTTCACGCGCAACCGGGTCGCCATCGTCGGGCTCGGCATCGTTTCCTTGCTGGTGCTGATCGCCATCTTCGCCCCGGCGCTGGCGCCCTATCCGGACGACGCGGCCGGCGCGGTCCACGCGCCAGACGCGCTGCTGCCGCCGAGTTGGGCGCATCCCTTCGGCACCGACGACCTCGGCGGCGACGTCTTTTCCCGCGTCCTGATCGGCGCCCGCTATTCGCTGGCGGTCGGCGTCGCGGTCGTCGTGCTGGCGATCGCGATCGGGGTGCCGCTGGGGGCCATCGCCGGCTATGCTGGTGGCGTCACGAACGAAATCATCATGCGGGCGACCGACATCTTCCTGACGATCCCCGGCATCGTCCTCGCGCTGGCGATCGGCTCGGCGCTCGGCCCGGGGCTCGTCAACGCCACGATCGCGCTGGCGCTCGTCTGGTGGCCCGGCTTTTGCCGCCTGACGCAGGGGCAGGTGCTGGCGTTGCGCGAGCAAACGTTCGTCGAGGCGGCGCGCGTCGTCGGCGCGGACGGCAGACGGGTCGTCGGACGCCACATCCTGCCGAACACCCTCACGCCGATCACAGTCAAGATTTCGATGGACATCGGCTTCGTCATCCTGACCGCCGCCGGCCTCAGCTTCATCGGCATCGGCGCCCAGCCGCCCATTCCGGAATGGGGCGCGATGGTCAGCCTCGGCCGCCAGTTCATGCCCGATTGGTGGTGGTACGTCACCTTTCCCGGTCTGGCCATCTTTCTGGCCGTCTTCGGCTTCAACATGGTCGGCGACGGCGTGCGGGACGCGCTCGACCCGCGCGGCGCCCGCTGAGTTCGCCCCGCCACGCACGGAGGAGTTTTTCGTTGACCGAGCGTTCGTCCTACCGTCTGGCCGTCGACATCGGCGGCACCTTCACCGACGTCGTCCTTTTCGACGCGGCGCGGCGCGAAGTCGCCTTCGTCAAGGCCCCGACCACGCCGGCCGACCGCTCGCGCGGCTTTTTCGACGGCATCGCCCAGGTGCTGGCCCAACAAGATGTCGCTCCGGAACGGGTCGCGTCGCTCACCCACGGCAGCACCGTCGCCACCAACGCGGTGCTCGAAGGAAAAGGCAGCCGGCTCGGTCTGATCGTCACCGGCGGCTTTCGCGACATCCTCGAAATCGGGCGCGCCTACATCCCCGGCATCTTCACCAACTATCTGCGCTGGGAAAAGCCGGAACGGCTCGTGCCGCTGGAACGGGTGCGGGAAGTCCCGGAGCGGCTGGCGGCCGACGGCAGCGTCGTGCAACCGCTCGACGAAGACGCCGTCCGCCGGGCGATCGAAGCATTGCTGGCCGAAGGGATCGAATCGCTGGCGATTTCCCTGCTGCACAGTTATCGCAACCCGGCGCACGAAATCCGGGTCGAAGCGTTGGCGCGGGAAGCCGCGCCCGATCTCTTCATCTCCCGCTCGTCGGCCGTCTTGCCGGAATATCGCGAATACGAGCGGACGATGACGACCGTTCTCAACGCGTATGTCATGCCGACAGTCGACGCCTACCTGTCGCGCATCCGGTCCGGCCTGGCCGAGCGCGGCTTGCCGGACGACATCGCGATCGTCCGCTCCGACGCCGGGGTGATGAGCCTGACGGCGGCGCTGGAACGGCCGGTCAACACGGTCCTTTCCGGCCCGGCCGGGGGCGTCCTCGGCGCCAGCGCCGCGGCCGCAGCAGCCGGTTTCGCCAACGTCGTCTCGATGGACATGGGCGGCACCAGCACCGACGTCTGCCTCAGCACCGCCGGCGAGCCGCGACTTTCGACCGACACCTGGATTTCGCATTACCCGATCAAGGTTCCGATCGTCGACATCGTCACCATCGGCGCGGGGGGCGGCTCGATCGCCGCGGTCAGTCCGTCCGGCGCGTTGCGGGTCGGACCGGAAAGCGCCGGTTCCGAACCGGGTCCCGTCTGCTACGGCCGCGGCGGGACGCGCCCGACCGTCACCGACGCCAATCTCGTCCTCGGCCGCCTGCCGGATCTCCTGGCCGGCGGCGCGGTCGCGCTCGACGTCGAAGCGGCGCGCGACGCGATCCGGCGGGAAATCGCCGCGCCGCTCGGGTTGAGCGTCGAACAGGCGGCGCTCGGCATCATCCGGATCGTCGATGAAAACATGCTCGGCGCGTTGCGGGTGGTCAGCGTGCAGCGCGGGCTCGACCCGCGCGAATTGACGCTCGTTCCCTTCGGCGGCACTGGTCCCGTCCACGGCGGGGCGCTGGCGCGGCTGGCCGGGATCGAAACGATGCTCGTGCCGCCGGCGCCCGGCGTGCTGTCGGCCGTCGGCTTTCTCCTTTCCGACATCAGGCAGGTCTTCACGCTGACCCGGCTCGGGTTGATCGGGTCGCTCGACGTCGCCGCCTACGACGCGGAATTCGCCCGTCTGGCCGCCGCGGCCGACGAATGGCTGGCGCGGGAAGGCGTGCCGCCGGCCGACCGCGCCATCGAAGCGGCGGTCGATCTTCGCTATCAGGGACAGGCGTACGAATTGCCGATCCGGGTCGGGCAGCCGCTCGACGCGGTCGGCTGGGACGAGGCGGCGCGGCAGTTCCACGCCGAGCACAAGCGGCGCTACGGCTACGACCAATCGATGGCCGGCGTCGAGGTGGTGACGTTGCGGGTGTCTGCGATCGGCGCGCTGCCGAAACCGGACTTTCCGCGCCGGCCGCTCGGCGAGCCGGACGCGAGCGACGCCGTCATCGACCGCAAACCGGTCGTCTTCGCCGACGGCGCGATCGCGGCGC
Source organism: Thermomicrobiales bacterium (assembly GCA_025928535.1). Taxonomy (GTDB): domain Bacteria; phylum Chloroflexota; class Chloroflexia; order Thermomicrobiales; family UBA6265; genus JAICJJ01. The sequence continues at coordinate 377 of JAICJJ010000307.1, read as the reverse complement.
CCGTCTACGAGCGGAGCCGGCTCCATCCCGGCGCGCGCTTCGTCGGCCCGGCGCTGGTCGTGCAGCCCGACTGCACGACGGTGCTCCATCCCGGCCAGCAGGCGAACGTCGATGCGTTCGGCAACCTGATCGTTCGCGACGCGCCGGCGAGCGCGCAATGAACGCGGCGAACCCGGCCGGCGCCGCCCGGCGCGAACCAGCGGACAGGGAGCATTCCATGTCGACCGATCCGATCACGATCGACGTCATCGCCAACGCGCTCAAGGCGCTCATCTACGAGATGGACGCCGCGATCGAGCGGACGTCGATGTCGATCATCATCCGCGAGCAACACGATTTCGGCATGTCGCTCGTCGATCATCGCGGCTGGGTCGTCG
>JAICJJ010000072.1 GCA_025928535.1 Thermomicrobiales bacterium | reverse complement strand
TTTCCGCCGCCGGCGCTGGAGAGCGTCGTCCACGCTCTGAATCCTGGACAAATGACGCAACTGCGCGCCGCGCTTGAACAACTCGCCGAAGAAGACCCGCTAATTTCGCTTCGTCAACGCGACGAGTCAGGCGCCGTGTCGGTACGCCTCTACGGCGAGGTCCAGAAAGAAGTTCTGACGGAAACGCTGGCGCGGACTTACGGCCTTGCCGTCGCGTTCGGGCCGAGCGCGACCATTTGCATCGAGCGTCTGGTCGGGACCGGCGAGCATGTCGAAACGATGTTCGAGGGCGGCAACCCATTCTATGCGACGGTCGGGCTCCGGATCGAACCGACCGCGCCGGGAAGCGGCGTGCGCTTCGTCCGGGAACTGGGATCGTTGCCGCTCGCGTTTTATCGGGCGATCGAGGAAACCGTTCACGAGACATTGGCGCAGGGACTACGCAGTTGGCAGGTCGTCGATTGCCGCGTCGAACTCACGCATGCCGGCTACAGCTCGGTGCTGAGCGCTGCCGGCGATTTCCGCAACCTGACGCCGCTCGTCCTGATGCATGCGCTCGACGCGGCCGAAACCGAAGTCTGCGAGCCGATCGCGGAACTCGAACTGGACATCCCGGAAGAAACATTCGGCGCCGTTTGCGGCGCGGTCGTCCACGGACGCGGCACGATCCGCGACACGAGCCGAAACGAAGCGTCGCTGCACATCGTCTGCGCGATCCCGATCGCGGAACTTCGCGCCATCGAGCAACGCCTGCCTGGACTGACGCGCGGCGAGGGCGACTGGACCGCGAACTTCGCCGGCTATCAACCCGTGAGCGGCGCGCCGCCGGCGCGGGCGCGGGCTGGCCCGAATCCGCTCAACCGCGCGCACTATCTGGCGGACGTCGCGCGGTCGTGACGCATCGATCGCCGCTCTCCTGCAAATCGGTCAAATCGCGGCCGACTGGCGCATGCGACGCCCAGCGGCTCGCACGTGGCCGCGACCACGCGAGGTGTTCACCGTGAATCGTCTGCAAACGATGAGCCGCTCCTGGCGGCTGCTCGATCGCTATCTTCGGCCGCTTTGGCCAGGGGTGACTTTGTTAGCGCTGATCCTGTTCGCCGCCATTGCCGCGCAGGTGGCCACACCGCTCGTGGCGAGCCGGTTCATCGATCAAGCGATTGGCGGAGCGGCGATGAGCGATCTGATCCGCCTCGCGTTGCTGTCGGTGGGGCTTGCGCTGGCGGGACAACTGCTGACGGTGGTCGAAACCTACGTGGCCGAACAGGTGAGTTGGTCGGCGACCAACGCCCTGCGCGCCGATCTGCTCGCGCACGTGCTCCGGCTCGACGCGGGTTTTCATGCCGCCCAGAGCCCCGGCGCGTTGATCGAGCGCGTCGATGGCGACGTGTCGGCCCTCGCCCGCTTTTTTTCCGAGTTCGTGATCAACGTGCTGGGCAACGGTCTCCTGATCGTCGGCGCGCTGGCCCTGCTCGTTCGCGTGGATTGGCAGGTCGGCCTGGGCTTGGGCGCGTTCGTGGCGCTGGCCCTCATCGCCGTGCTGCGCATCCGCGCGGCGTCGACACCGCTTTTCGCGGCCGAGCGCCAGGCCAGCGCCGATTTCTACGGCATGATCGGCGAATGGCTTTCGGGTCGCGAAGACATCCGGTCTTCGGGCGCGGGCGCGTATGTGCTGCGTCGCTGCGCCGAAACAATGCGGTCGTGGCTGACCGTGACGCGCCGGGCGCAGATGCGCGGTTACGCCATGCTCGCCACGAGCCAAGGACTACTCGGACTCGGAACCGCCGTCGCCCTCGGCCTCAGCGCCATGCGGTTTGCGGAAGGCGCGCTGACCATCGGCGGCGTCTACCTGATCTTTCAATACGCCGATTTGCTCCGCCGAACGACCGAGCAAATCCGCGATGAGGTGCAAGACCTGCAGCAGGCGGACGCCAGCATGGGTCGCGTCGAAATCCTGCTGGCCACGGCGCCGCGGATCGTCGACGGCGGCGGCGACGCGTTGCCCGCAGGTCCGCTGTCGGTCGAATTCAGCGACGTCTCGTTCGGCTATGACCCGGACTTCATGGTGTTGCGCGCTATCAGCGTCCATCTGGCGCCCGGGCGCGTGCTCGGGGTGGTCGGCCGCACCGGCAGCGGCAAGACCAGCCTGACCCGGCTTCTCGCGCGCTTCCATGACCCGGATGCCGGCGCCGTTCGCCTCGGCGGCGTCGATCTGCGGAATGTTCGGCTCTCTGCGGTGCGCGAGCGCATCGGTCTCGTCACTCAGGACGCGCCGCTCTTCCACGCCAGCGTCCGCGACAACGTCTCCCTTTTCGACGACGACGTGCCGGACGGGCGCATCCGCGCGGCGCTGGATGCGCTCGGTCTTGGCGACTGGCTGCGGAGTTTGCCGAACGGGCTCGACGCCATGCTCGGCGGCGCCGGCGTGGGCCTCTCGGCCGGACAGGCGCAGGTGCTGGCATGCGCCCGCATCTTCCTGCGCGATCCGGACGTGGTGATCCTCGACGAGCCGTCCTCCCGGCTCGATCCGGCAACGGAGCGGCTGGCCCATGCGGCGCTGGGCCGCCTGCTCCAAGGCCGCACCGGCGTCATCGTCGCGCACCGGCTCTCCACGATGGCCTATGCCGACGACATCCTCGTTCTGGAAGACGGGCGCGTGCGCGAGCACGGGCCGCAGCTGGCGCTCGCCGCCGATCCCGCGTCGCGCTTCGCCGAGTTGCAGCGCGCAGCCATGGAGGGGATCGCCGGATGACGCTGCCAACCTGGCGCCAATTGCTGAATCTGGCCCGCGGCGCACGAAGGCTCTACCTGCTCCACGCCGTCTTGTGGAGCGCGATGAACCTGCTCTCGCTCTTGCCCGGCTTGATCGCCCGCGCCTTCTTCGACGCACTGACCGGACAAGCGCGGTTGCCCATCGGCACGGCGGGGCCGCTCGTCTTGTTGGGCATGGTCGCGGCGGCGCAAGCCGTCCTCTTGCTGATTGCCGGCTTCGTCGAAATTACGCTTCGGTTCACCGTCAGCGGGCGGGTGCGGCGCAACCTGCTGCGGGGCGTCCTCGCGCGGCCGGGCGCCATCGCCCTGCCGTTTTCCACCGGCGAAGCCATCAGCCGCTTTCGCGATGACGCGTATCAGGCCGAGGACAGCCTCGATTGGACCGACGAGATCGTGAGCCAGGGGCTGTTCGCGCTGGCGGCGATCGTGGTGTTGCTCCATATCGACGCCCGCATGACCCTGATCGCGATCCTCCCAATGGCGGCGGTGGCGATGATCGCGCAGCGAGCGGGCGGCGCCCTGCGCCGTTACCGTGAAGCCAGCAGCGAGGCGACCAGCCAGGTCACCGGCGCCATCGGGGACATCGTGGCGGCGGCGCCGACGCTGCAGGCCGCCGGCGCGGAAGAACGGGTCGTCGCCCACTTTCGCCGCCTCAATTCCCGGCGCCGGTCCGCGATGCTGGCCGACCGAGTGGCGACCCAGGGGCTCAACGCCATCTCGGCGAACATGGTGAGCATTGGCTCCGGGCTCGTGATGCTGCTGGCCGCGAGCAGCCTACAGGAACATCGCTTGACCGTCGGCGATTTCGTCTTGTTCGTCGCCTACCTCGGCTTCATCGCCGACTTCTTCGATAGCGTCGGCCAGTATCTGGCCCATTACCGGCAAACGAGCGTCGCGTTCGCGCGCATGGGCGCCTTGCTCAGCGAGGCGCCAACCGCCCGGCTGACGGAAGCGACCCCGCCGTCGTCGAACGGCTCCCTCGCGGAGTCACCGCATTTCATTCACCATCCGACCGACCGCCTCGCCCTGCTGGAGGCGCGCCGTCTGTCGTATTGGCATTCGCAGTCGGGCCGCGGCGTCGCCGGGGTCGATCTGACCATTCCGCGCGGCTCCCTGACGGTGCTGACCGGCCGGGTCGGCGCGGGTAAGACGACGCTCCTGCAGACCCTGCTCGGCTTGCTGCCGTGCGAGGCCGGCGAAATTTGGTGGAACGGCAAGGTCGTGTCCGACCCGGCGGCGTTCCTCGTGCCGCCCCGCGCGGCCTACACGGCGCAAACGCCGCGTCTGTTCAGCGACACGCTCCGGCAAAACATTCTCCTCGGGCTGCCCAACGACCCGGCGGCGCTTGACGCCGCGATCTGGACCGCCGTCCTGGAGCCCGACGTGGACACGATGGCGGAGGGGCTGGAGACGCGCGTCGGCGCCGCGGGCGTCAGACTTTCCGGCGGGCAGATTCAGCGGACGGCGGCGGCGCGGATGCTTGTCCGCAACGCCGAATTGCTGGTGATCGACGACGTGTCGAGCGCGCTGGACGTCGAGACGGAACGCGAACTCTGGGAGCGGTTGGTCGCTCGGGGCGACGTGACGTGCCTGGCCGTGTCGCACCGCCTCGCCGCGCTGGTCCGCGCCGACCAGATCGTCGTCCTGAAAGACGGCCGCGTCGATGACGCAGGCGCGCTCGCCGATCTCCTGGCGCATTCCCCGGAGATGCGCGCCTTGTGGGAGATCGCCGACGATCCGGTCGGCCTGGATTGACGCGCGAACAGATTGTGGTCAACCGTCCGACGCGAATACGCCAAATTCTCGCTCGCACGACGCCGGCCAGGGCCGGCCTCAGTGGTCAGACCAGCCTCAATCGTCAGGCTGAAGCCGCAGCCGAAGCATCTCGATGCACGGGACGGCGCGAATCGATCAGCCGAGATCCTTCCTGCGTCAGGATGACGATTGACGCTGGTCGCATCACTCAGCGCTGCCGCGTGTCGACCGTTTCGACCAGCGCCGCGAAGCGATCGACGTCGGCGCGGATCAGGTCGAGGCTCGCGGTCCAGAAGTCGGTCGACCGGATGTCGATGCCGAAGCGCGCCGCGAGATCGGACGCGTCAGCTTGCCCAGTCGAGGCAAGCAGCCGGTCGTAGTTGTCGATGAATCCGACCGGATCGGCCTGGTGGCGCGCGTAGAGCCCGAGTCCGAACAGGAGTCCGAAGAGATACGGATAGTTGTAGTACGAAAAGTCGGGAATGTAGTAGTGCCCTTTCACCGCCCACATGGAGGGATGCAGGCGATCGGGGTCGAGTCCATCGCCATACGTATTCCGCTGGGCGTCGAGCATCAGGCGGCTGAAATCTCCGACCGACAATTCGCGCTCCGGCCGGATGGCGAAGACGCTGCGCTCGAACTCGAAGCGGCTGATGATGTCGAGCACGACCTGGCAGGCGCCTTGCAGCGATTGCTCGATGATGAAAAGTTGCTCCGCGTCGTCGGCGTCGCGCAGCGCCGCTTCGCGCACGATCGTCTCGCAAAAGGTGCTGGCGGTCTCGGCCAGCGTCATCGGCGTTTCGGCCTGCAACGGCGTCAGCGGCGACAGATTCAGATTGTGGTAGGCGTGACCAAGTTCGTGCGCCAGCGTCGAGACCGCATCGTACGTCGGCGAAAAATTCATCAGGATGCGCGACTGGTCGCCGATCAGCCAACTGCAATACGCCCCGCCGACCTTCCCTGGCCGCGGCCCGACGTCGATCCAGCGTTCCGCCACGGCCCGCCCCGCCAGGCCGCGCAGTCGGTCGGAAAAGAAGCCGAACTGGTCTTCGAGAAAGGCGACCGCATCGGGCCAATCCCAGCGCCGATTCGAGCGGCCGACCGGCGCGAACAAATCCCACCACGCCAGCCGCTGCAGACCGAGCGCCTTCGCCTTGAGCCGCAGGTAGCGACGCAAATCGGGAAAGGCCGCGCGCGCCGCCGCGAGGAGCGCGTCGAGCGTTTGCCGGTCGATGTTGGAGGTGAAGAGCGATGCGTCGAGCGGATCGGCCCATCCCCGGCGCCGATCGAGAACGACCACCTGGCCTTTCACCCCGTTCAGCGCAGCGGCGATCGGCACGGCGTTCGCTTCGAGCATCGCCAATTCGGCCTCGTGGGCCCGCCGCCGCAGATCGCGATCCGGCGCCATCGAGAGGTTGCGGATGGCGCTCAACGGCAACGCGCGCGCTTCGCCGTCGATCTCGACCTCGCCTTTCATTTGGGACGTCAGATTGTCGTGCAGTTTCGACCAGGCGATCATCCCGGCCGGCGCCAGCGCCGCGGCCAGCGCTTCTTCCGCCGGCGGCAACAGATGCGCCGCCGCCCGCTTTTCCTTGCGAAGCGGGAACGTGTGCGCGGCGGCGAGCGGCGAGGCCGCGATTGTCGATTCGAGGTCGATCGCGCCGATCCAGGCCGTGAAGCGTTTCCGGAGCACGTGCAACCGGGTCTCGGCGATCGAAAACTGGCTGAGCCGCGCCTGGGCCGCCTCGTCCCGCGAATTCGCGCTGACGAGGGCGGAGAGATACGCGCCCATCGTCATGGTCCGGTCGAGCGTGTCGTTCAGCGCCGACAGCACGCGCTCGAATCGCTTCGGACTGACCGAATCGCTCCCGGAGCCAACCTGTTCGGCGTCGAACAATGCTTCGAGCGCGGCGATGGCATCGAGCCAATGCTGAAAGCCGGCGCGGAAGTCGTCCGAGTCGATGCCGGGAAACGCCGCCGTCAAATCCCAGCGTGGCAGCGCATCAACCGTTTCGCTCGCCGCGTCGATCGCAGTTTGTCGGTTCTGGCGCATCCGATTCGCTCCTGCGAAACTCCGATTCTGACCGCGGAAGCGTACGCGATCACGTCAGATTCACCCACGGCAAAGGGCAGGCCGCCTGACTCGCGAACCCGTCCGCCGGTCGCATTGGAAACGGGAGCAAGCGCCGCCGATGAAAACGCAGGTTCGACCATTTCTCACCGTCGTTCAGGATCGGGGATCAAACGATCCGCTGCTTCGACAGCCCGCCAGTCCACGACTTCACCTTCACCCCCTCGTTTTCCCTCTTCGTCGATTGCGCCTCCGAAGACGAACTCGAGCGCCTCGTCACCGCCCTGTCCGACGGCGGCGCGACATTCATGCCGCTCGACAACTACGGTTTCAGCCGCCGTTTCGCCTGGGTGAGCGATCGCTACGGCGTGTCCTGGCAACTCAACTTGCCGTAGCATCGCGGCGATGGCCGCCGCCGCACCACCGTCATGCTGAGCGAAGTCGAAGCATCTCGTTCGCTCGATCCAAGGGCGCCGAGATCCTTCGCTGCGGCTCAGGATGACCATGAGGCCGTGCGCCCCGCCCCGCGCAAAACGCTCACGTTGACCCCGCGCTTTTTGGACCGCTTGACAGCCGGGAGGAGATTCTCTAGATTGTCGGTCAACAATTGAAGAGCGCTGCCTTATCGAGAGAGGTGGAGGGATACGGCCCTGTGAAGCCCGGCAGCCTGCGCCATCGCGTGCAAGGTGCCAATTCCGGCAGAGTGATCTGCGAGATAAGGGCACGGTGTCCCAAAGCACCCCCTGCCTCGGCAGCGGGGTCTATTTTTTTGATGGCGAACGGCCATTTTCGGCAGACTGCGGACGACGACGACGCGGCTGCGCCGACCCGTGGCGAATGCCACGTGGCAGCGGGCGCTCCAACCCGGCGCCCTCTCGTCGAGACGAACGATGACCGAATCTTCTCCGGTCGCCCCGCGACCAGACGCGGCAGTGAGCCGAAGCAGGCTCCACGTCATTTCGCCGCGCGTCCACCACGGACGCGAGGTCGAAGCGCCGCGCCGTTCGATGGCGATCGGCCCGCTCGATCTCGAACTCGGCGGCCGCCTCGACGAGGTGACCGTCGCCTATCAGACGTGGGGCGAACTCAACGAGGCGGGCGACAACGCCGCCATCGTGCTCCACGCGCTGACCGGCGACAGCCAGGCTGGCGGCGACGGCGGGTGGTGGGAGCCGATGATCGGTCCCGGCCGGCCGCTCGACACCGACCGCCTGTTCGTCATCTGCGCCAACATCCTCGGCGGCTGTCAGGGAACCACCGGCCCGGCGTCGCTGGATCCCCTCACCGGCCGTCCCTACGGCATGCGCTTTCCGCTGATCACGATCGGCGACATCGTGGCTGCGCAGCGGGCGCTGGTCGAGCGGCTTGGCGTCACCCGGCTGATCGCGATCGGCGGCTCGATCGGCGGCTTCCAGGCCCTCGAATGGGCGACGCGGCATCCCGATCTCGTCGGCGCGGTCGTACCAGTCGCCGCCACCGGCGCGCTCGATCCGCAAGGGATCGCGATGAACGAGATCGGCCGCCGGGCGATCATGGCCGATCCGAACTGGCGCGGCGGCGAATATCTGTCCGAAGGCGTCTTTCCCGCCGACGGCCTCGCCATCGCCCGCATGGTCGGCATGGTCACATACCACAGCAAGGAAAGCATGGAGTTGCGCTTCGGACGCAACCCCGCCGTGCGGCCGAGCCTCTACCCCTCATTCGGCGCAACCTTCGACGTCGAGGGATATCTCCACTATCACGGCGCGGGGTTGGTTCGCCGGTTCGACGCCAATTCCTATCTCTATCTGACGCGCGCCATGGATCAATACGACGTCGCGCGCGACGGCGGCGAAGCGTACTGGCTCGGCCAGATCGCCGCGCCGGTCCTGCTGGTCGGCATTCGCTCCGACTGGCTCTTTCCGCCCGATGCGATTCAGCGGCTCCATCGCCGCCTGCAGGCGCTCGGCAAGGGCGCGACCTACGTCGAGATCGACTCGCCCCACGGCCACGACGCCTTCCTCAAGGAATGGGGCCAACTCGCCACGTTGCTCACACCGTTTCTCCGGGATCAGACCGGAGCGCGGGCGTGATGCGGCCAAACCACGGTTTCAAGCCCCCGCGCGGAACGAAAGATGACATGCGGCGCGTGCCGCAGCAGAATCCGGCAAACGCGCCGGTTCCGCCCATGACGGAGATATGGTCCAGTCGCACAGGGAGTGAACGATGAGCACGATCGACGAAGCAATCTTGGCCGAGACGGTGGTCGCCCCGCAGCCGCAGGGCTTCGAGACGCAAGCGATCCACGCCGGCCAGACCGCCGACCCGACGACCGGGGCTCGCGCCGTCCCGATCTACCAGACGACCTCATACGTGTTCAACGACACCGAGCACGCCGCCAATCTGTTCGGCCTCAAGGAATTCGGCAACATCTACACCCGGATCATGAACCCGACGACCGATGTTCTCGAAAAGCGGATCGCCGCCCTCGAAGGAGGCGTCGGCGCGGTCGCGTTCAGTTCCGGGCAGTCGGCGGAAACGCTGGCGATCCTCAATCTGGCGCAGGCGGGCGACGAGATCGTTTCGACCACCAGCCTCTACGGCGGCACCTACAACCTCTTCGCCCACACCTTGCCGAAGATGGGCATCGACGTCAAATTCGTCGAGCCGAATCCCGCAGCGGTCAAGGCGGCGATCACCGACCGGACCAAGGCGGTCTACAGCGAGACGATCGGCAATCCGGACCTGCTGACGCTCGACATTCAGGGCGTCGCCGATGT
>JAICJJ010000015.1 GCA_025928535.1 Thermomicrobiales bacterium | reverse complement strand
GGCGTCCGCGCAGGTAGGGGCACGGCATTCCGGGCCCGGTGGTCCGCAGGACCACGAACGGGGAGACCGGCACGAGCTCATCGGCCTCTGGCCGATCGGGCACGGCATGCCGTGCCCCTACCATCCTTCTTCGCAAAATGTTGACGCGCACCCCGAGTCGCCCGGACTTGTTCGATTCCGGGACCATCTCCTTATCCGGCCACATCTTGACAATCGAACCACTTATCCGGACGATCGACGTTCGTCCTTCGCGCCCCGTTGCGGAGACCGCCATGGACCCCGTCGCCTTCGATGCCCTGTCCCGCCGGCTCGCGCGCCCTGCCTCGCGCCGAATCCTGATCGCAGGTATGTTCGCGGCCACCGCCCCATTCATCGACGTTGGCGCTGCCGGCAAGCGCCGCAAGAAAAAAGCGAAGTGCGTCAAACTTGGCGCGGCCTGCGGCGGCAAGCGCAAATGCTGCGCGGGCGAATGTCGCCATCACCTCTGCGGGTGCCCGTTCAATCAAAAGCAATGCGGCAACAAGTGCATTTCCAGTTCCGGTTGCTGCACTGTCGCTGAATGCCAGGAGACGCAAGACCCGTGCTTGGAACGCCTGTGCGCTGCGAACCAATGCGCCACCAAGCCCAGACCTGGAGCGATCTGCGAAGGAGGTCTCAAGCGCTGCAACGATGCGGGGCTTTGTGACGCCGTGAGGTGCCAACAGGCGAGTGATTGCCCGGGGGATGACACCGTTTGTCAGTCCAGGGTTTGCAGGAACGGCCTGTGCGAACTTGAGTTCGCAAACCTGTACACGTTCGTGACGCAATCACCGCTCGGCGACTGCTCGAAAGTCGTCTGCGACGGCTTTGGCGGCACAACGACGATTCCGGATGATAGCGACACTCCAGTCGGTGACGAATGCGCGATATGGTGCGATGGCGGCATCGTCATGAGGAGAAACAAACTCGCCGGCGCGCCGTGCGGGGGTGGCAGCCGGCAGTGCGACGGCGCGGGTCATTGCGTCTGACCGGCCCCGCTCACTCGTTCGGGTTTGACGGAGCGGGATCGGATTGTTACCTTCGATCGGTACGCCCGCGATGGGCGTTCGCCTTCGCCGCCGAACGGCCAGCGCCCCGGGTGGAGCGTTGCGACCGAGAGGGAGAATTTCGATGACGTCCGGCTCCGGTCATCCCGCCGCCCCCCGCTCCGACCAACCGCTGCTCGACCGGATCGCCGGTCCCGCCGAACTCAAACAACTCGGCATCCCGCAACTCGAACGGCTGACCGGGGAATTGCGCGCTGAATTGATCCGGGTCGTCAGCCGCAACGGCGGCCACCTCGGCGCCTCGCTCGGCACGGTCGAACTGGCGGTCGCGTTGCTCTACGTCTTCGACTCTCCGCGCGACAAGATCGTCTGGGACGTCGGCCATCAGGCGTACGTCCACAAGTTGTTGACCGGCCGCCGCGAGCGCTTTTCGACCATCCGGCAAGAAGGCGGCTTGTCTGGCTTTCTCTCCCGCGACGAAAGCGAGCACGACGCGTTCGGCGCCGGTCATGCGTCGACCGCGATTTCGGCGGCGCTCGGCATCGCCGAAGCGTTTCACCAGAAAGGGGAGCGCGACCGCCGCGTCGTGGCCGTCATCGGCGACGGCGCCTTGACCGGGGGCATGGCGTTCGAGGGCCTGAACAACGCCGGTAGCCTCAATTTGCCGTTTGTGGTCGTGCTCAACGACAACGAAATGTCGATCGCGCCGAACGTCGGCGCCATTTCCCGCTATCTCGACCGTGTCCGCACCGATCGCCGCTACCATCAGGCAAAAGACGAAATCGTCCGCCTGACCGAGCGCCTGCCGCAAGGCGAATTGCTCGTCGAACTCGGCAAGCGCTGGAAAGACTCGGTCAAGGAATTCGTCTACCATGCGATGATCTGGGAAGAACTCGGATTCACCTATGTCGGCCCCGTCGATGGACACGACGTCCGAGCGTTGATCGAAGCACTGCGTCAGGTCCGCAACGTCAACGGCCCCGTCTTTCTGCACGTCATCACGAAAAAGGGCAACGGCTTCGCCGGCGCGGAAACCGATCGCGAACGCTCGCACGCCGTCTCCGCCCCCGCCAAGCCGGGCGCGCCGCCGGCCCCGCCGAAGTATCAGGACGTCTTCGCCCAGACCGTCATTCAAATGGCCGAGCACGATCCCCGCATCGTGGCGATCACCGCGGCGATGCCGACCGGCACCTCGCTCGGCAAATTCCAGACGGTCTACCCGGAACGCTTTTTCGACGTCGGCATCGCCGAACAACACGCGGTGACCTTCGCCGCCGGCCTCGCCTCGGAAGGAATGCGTCCCGTCGTCGGCATCTACTCGACCTTTCTCCAGCGCGCCTACGATCAGATCGTTCACGACGTCTGCCTGCAACGCTTGCCAGTCCTCTTCGCGATGGACCGAGCCGGGTTCGCCGGGGATGACGGCCGCACCCACCACGGCATTTTCGACCTGTCGTACCTGCGTTGCCTGCCGAACATGGTCATCATGGCGCCGAAAGACGAAAACGAATTGCGCCACATGCTGAAAACCGGCATCGAATACGGCCGCGGCCCGGTCGCGATCCGCTATCCGCGCGGCGCAGGCGTCGGCGTGGCGACCGTGGAGCCGTTGCATGAACTGCCGATGGGCCGCGCCGAAGTGCTGCGGGAAGGCGACGACGTCGCCATCTTCGCGGTCGGCGCGATGACGCTGGCGGCGGAACGGGCCGCCGACATGCTCGCGGCCGACGGGATTTCGGCGGCGGTCATCAACGCCCGCTTCGTCAAGCCGCTCGACGAGCAATGCATCGTCGCCTTCGCCCGGCGCTGCGGCGCCTGCGTCACCGTCGAAGAAAGCGCGGCCGCCGGCGGTTTCGGCGCCGGCGTGCTCGAAACGCTGGCGCGCAACGATCTGCGCGTGCCGGTCCGTGTCCTGGGCGTTCCCGACCGGGTATTCGAACACGCCTCGCAAGGGCGGCTCCGGGAAATGGCCGGTCTGACGCCCGCTGGCCTCGCGGCCGCCGCCCGGTCCGTGATCGGCGAGAAGGCGAGCGATCCCGCCGAAGCGGTCGCCGCGCGCGGGAACGTCAGGTAGACTCGGTGAAGGCGGCAGGCGCGCCGGGAGAGGAGACCAGCGAGCGAGGACACGGCGTGATCGAGCGCGAACCGGCAATGCATCCGGTAAACGGCGCCACGACCCTGGAACATCCCTGGGTCAACGCGGACGCTACGCTCGCGCTCTTGTCCGCCATCGCGGCCCGCGAGGGCGTTCCGCTGTCTGCGGCCCAGATCGATCAACTCGCTCGCTATCGCAATCTCCTCCTCGATTGGAACGCCCGCTTCAACCTGACGGCGATCACCGATCCGCTCGAAGTCGAACGCCGCCTCTTCCTCGACAGCCTCCGACTCCTGCCGGCAATCGACCAGTTCACCTCGGATCAGTCGAGTCCGCGCCTGCTCGACATCGGCAGCGGCGGCGGCTTTCCCGGCCTCGTCCTGAAGATCGCGCGCCCCGCGCTCGATGTCACGCTCGTCGACGCCACCGGCAAGAAGGTTCGGTTCTTGCAGGAGGTCATCGATCGCCTGGGGCTCGACGCGGCGCAAGCGGTTCAGGCGCGCGCCGAAGAACTCGGCCGCGACGAACGATATCGGGACGCGTTCGATCTGGTCGCCGCCCGCGCGGTCGCGCCTTTGCCGATCTTGCTCGAATATGCGATGCCGCTCCTGCGCGTGGGCGGCGTCGGCCTCTTTCCGAAAGGGCTTGATCTCGCCGCGGAATTGACGACCGGGAGCCGGGCGGCCAATCTCCTCGGCGCGCGCATCGAATCGTCGGCAACCCTGCCCGGGGAGGAAACCCGGTTGGTCGTCGTCCGCAAGGCAAAGCCGACGCCGGCCGCCTATCCGCGTCGCACCGGGTTGCCGACGCGCGCGCCGCTGGGAACCCCCGACGGCGCGGCGACCGGGCGACGCGAACGCCGCCGGGCGGGATCATCGGCCAGTCCGCCCATGTCGGCGCGCGCCGTGACGTCAGCGAGGGACGCTTCATGACCGATCGCCCGCCTCGCATGTTTTACCGGAAGGAAAAGTTGCGGGGCGCCTGTTGGGAATACCAGATCCAGGGCGGCTGGATCTCGGTGCCCTCCGCCGAGGGTTCACGGCGCTTGCTGACCCACCGCTTCGCGTTCTACCGGCCGCGCGAGATGGACGTGCAAACGCCACATGGCGTCGAACGCCTCTCCCGCGCCGCCGCCGAGCAATGGTTTTTTCCCGACCGCTGGTTTTCGCTCCTCCGCTTCACGACCTGCGACGATCGGACCGTCGGATACTATGTCAACTTTTCCTGCCCCCTGATCGAATTGCGCGCCAATTACTATCGCGATCTCGACCTGGAGCTCGATCTTTGGGTCGAACCGAACGGCGCCGTCACGATCGTCGATCAGCACGAATTCGACGCGGAGGTCGAAGCCAACCGCGTCACGCCCGAATGGGCGGCTCAGGTCAATTGCGCCTGCGACGCCGTCGCGCGCGCCGTGCGCGAGGCGGTCGCGCAATTCGGCCCCGACATCGACCGCGACCGGCACCCGGAATTCGGTCTGCCGCAATTCATCTTGCGCGCCTGAGCCGGGAGCAAATGGAGGACGAACCGAACGCGCGAACCCGACTCCGGGTTTGCCTCGTCTACGATTGCCTGTTTCCGTGGACCGTCGGCGGCGCCGAACGCTGGTATCGCCAACTCGCCGAGCAATTGGCGGAGCGCGGCGTCGAGGTGACCTATCTCACCCTTCGCCAGTGGCCGCAGGACAAGATGCCGACGATCGCCGGCGTCGCGGTCGTCGCGGTCGGGCCGCACATGCCGTTATATGCCGGCGGGCGGCGACGCATCTGGCCGCCGCTCCGTTTCGGGTTGGGCGTCACTCGGCATCTGCTTCGACATGGCCGCGACTATGACGTCGTCCATGTCGCGGCGTTTCCCTATTTCGCGCTTCTGGCCGCGGCGTTGGCGCGGCGGGGCCATCGGTTCGGGCTGATCGCCGATTGGTGGGAAGTCTGGTCGGCCGCGTACTGGCGATCATATCTCGGCGCGGTCGGCGGTCACGTCGGCTGGATCGTGCAATCGATCTGCGCCCGGGTTCCGCAGCGATCGGTGTGTTCCTCCCGCCTCCACGCCGATCGTCTCCGCGTGCTCGGCCGTCGGAACGACATTTGCCTTATCCGGTCGATCCTGCCCGCGCCTGGCGCCTGTCGACGGCCACCCGTCGCGCCCCCATACGCGCTTTTCGTCGGCCGGCTGATTCCGGAGAAGCACGCCGGCGCCATCGTTCCCGCCCTCGCCCGGGCGCGGAACGAACTTCCGACGTTGCGCGCCGCAATCGTCGGCAACGGTCCGGAGCGCGACCGGATTCGGCATTCGATCGCGGCGCACAGGTTGGCGGACGCGATCGATCTGCCCGGCTTTCTCGCTCAGCACGATCTCGACGCCTTACTCACCGGTGCCCTTTGCCTCGTACTCCCGTCGAGCCGCGAAGGCTATGGGCTGGCCGTGCTGGAAGCGGCGGCGGCGGGCGTGCCGAGCGTCGTCGTCGCGGCGCCCGACAACGCCGCCGTCGAATGGATCGACGAAGGCGTCAACGGCACGGTCGCCCCGTCCGCCGACGCCGCCGACCTCGCGTCGGCTATCCTTCGGATACACGCCGCTGGAGACGCGATCCGCGCTTCGACCGCCGGCTGGTTCGACCGGCTGCGCGCCGGGGCCGACCGGGCGCCGGCGATCGACGCGCTGCTCACGCTCTATCATGACGCCGCCCAGGGGGGCCGGCCGTAAGCGACTGGCGAGGAGCATGCCCACCGCCCTCATCACCGGCATCACCGGTCAGGACGGCAGTTATCTGGCCGAGTATCTGCTCGACCTCGGCTACCGCGTGGTCGGCGTGACGCGCCGCACGAGTTCGGCGATCACCGACCGGCTCACCCATCTGCTCGATCGGGTCGAATTGGTCGGCGCCGATCTGCTCGACCAATCGTCGCTGCTGGCGGTCGTCTCCTGCGTTCAGCCGGACGAGGTCTACAATCTGGCGGCGCAAAGTTTCGTGCCGGCGTCGTTCCAGCAACCGATCCTGACCGGCGAAACGACCGCGCTCGGCGCCACCCGCCTGCTCGAAGCGGTGCGGATGGCCCGGCCCGACGCCCGGTTCTATCAGGCGTCGTCGTCCGAAATGTTCGGCCATGTGACGGAGATGCCGCAGACCGAAGGCACGCCGTTTCATCCGCGCTCGCCCTACGGCGTGGCCAAACTCTACGCCCATTGGATCGCCGTCAACTATCGCGAGAGTTACGGCATGCACGCCAGTTCGGGCATCCTCTTCAACCACGAAAGCCCGCGGCGCGGCCCGGAATTCGTCACCCGCCGAATTTCGACGGCGGTCGCGCGAATCGCGCTCGGATTGGAGCGGGAGTTGGCGCTGGGCAATCTCGACGCCCGGCGCGACTGGGGGTATGCCCCTGATTACGTGCGAGCGATGCACCGCATGCTGCAGCAAGCGGAGCCACGCGATTACGTGATCGCGACTGGCGCGACCCATTCCGTCCGCGATTTTTGCGAAGCGGCGTTCGCCCACGTTGGGCTCGATTACGCCGATCATGTCGTATTCGATCCAGCGCAACTCCGGCCAGCCGACGTCGATCTCCTGGTCGGCGACGCCTCGCTGGCGCGGGTCGAATTGGGCTGGGAGCCGACGGTCGATTTTCTGGAGTTGGTGCGGATCATGGTTGATGCCGATCTCGACCTGGCGGGAGCCGCGCGGCCGGTTCGGCCGCGCCCCTCGACCATCGGCGCGGCCGGATAGCGCCGGATGCCGGTCGCGCTCATCACCGGCGTCTCGGGCCAGGACGGCTGGTATTTGGCCCGGCGTCTGCTCGCCGACCGAACGGCGGTCTGGGGCGCGACGCGCGACTGCCGCGCCCTGCTCGATCTTCCTGACGTCCGTCTTGTCGCCATGCCCGACATTCGCGACGGAACCGCGATCGAACGCGCACTGGCGCACATTCGGCCCGACGAGATCTACCACCTCGCGGCCATTTCGCGCGTCGATGCCGCTGCGGCCGACCCGGCGCTGGCCGGCGAAGTCAACGGCGTCGCCACCGCGCGTCTGCTCGACATCGTCCGGCGCATGATTCCACAGGCGCGCGTTTACATCGCATCGAGCGCGCTCGCGTTCGGAGCCGCCGATCGCTCGCCGCAAGACGAATCGATCCCGTTCCGGCCCGACACGCCCTACGGCCTCTCCAAGGCGTACGCCGCCGAGATCGGGCGCATTTTCCGTCGGTCGCATGGCCTGTTCGTCGCCGTCGGCATCCATTACAACCACGAATCGCCGCGCCGGCCACCCGATTTTCTCTCGCGGAAGATCGCGCGCGGCGCGGCGGCAATCGTCCGCGGCGAAGCGACCGAGGTGCGGCTCGGCAATCTCGATGCGTTGCGCGACTGGAGTTACGCGGACGATCATGCGCGCGGCATGATCCTCGCCTTGCGCGCATCGGAGCCAGCCGACTGGGTGTTCGGCTCGGGCGAACCGCACACGGTCCGCGATTGGCTCGATCGCGCATTCGCCCGGTTCGGGCTCGACTGGCGCGACCATGTCGTCTCGGATGCGCGATTTTACCGGCCGGTCGAAGCCGTGCCGCTGATCGCCAACCCGGCCAAAGCGCGACGACGCCTCGGTTGGGAGCCTTCGCTCGATTTCGCGGCGCTGGTCGATCTGATGGTCGATGCCGAACTAGCCGCGCCGTCAGCCGAGGCGCGGCGATGAGCGTCCGCGCCTCGCCGCGACCCGGGACGGACGCAGCCGCCATCGCGCGGCCCGTCGTACGGGATCGATCCGCGTTCGCAATCGGAGTCAATCGCGTCGCGTTCCTCGCGGTGTGGGTCGCCTACACCGCGATCGTCGCGCTTTCGCTGCGCGCGCCCCTGCTCCGCACTGGCGACGCTCAGCAATACGTGGCGATGGCCGATCAACTGGCGCATCTGCGGCCACCGTCGCTGTCGCCCGACGAGGTCGCCGCCTTCAAGGCATGGCTCGCCGGCCAACCGGCCGCGTCGTACTACCCGGACGCGGTCAAGGCGATCGACCAGGGTGATCTGCGAGCCAATGGGCGGCAAGAGTTTTCCCATTTCTGGCTCTATCCGCTGGCGGCGGCGCCATTCGTTCGCGCGGTCGAAACCATCGGCCTCCATCCCGGCTATGGACTGTTCGTCGCCAATGCGCTGTTGCTTGCCGGCGCGCTCGTCGCCCTGGTTCGGGCCGCGCCGCCCGTCGTCGCGCTGGCGTTGCTTGCGTCGCCCGCGCTCTGGTTCGTCAACAAGGCGCAAGTCGAGACATTCACCTTCAGTTTGCTGACGATCGCGGTGTGCCTGATCCTGCGCCATCGCTATCTGCTCGCGGCGCTTGTCGCCGCCCTCGCCGCCACGCAAAATCTGCCGATCGCGGCGGCGGTTCCGCTCTTCTGCGGCGTCGGCGTCTGGCGGGAATGGCGGGCGCAGACATGGACGCCGCAGTTCGCGATGTCGCGCGCCATGATTGGCCGGTGCGCCATCGTCGCGTTGACGATTGCGGTCTGCCTCCTCCACCCGGCGTACTATCTCTGGAGGCTCGGCGTCGTGACGCCGCAGGAACTGAACAACGGGTTCGGGGTACATCTGCCGGGCTGGGACGCGTCTTTCGCGCCATTCGTCGACCCCGACATCGGCGTGTGCTGGTGGGCGCCGGCGATCCCCCTGTTCGCGGTCGCGGGCGCATGCGCGCTTCTGACGAACCGGATTCCGGCGCCGCGCCGACGCGATCTGCGCTGGACGGCGGTCGTCGCGACGTTGCTGGGCGGGTGGTTCCTGCTGACATTCGCGCAGACGACCAACGTCAACAGCGGCGGCACGATGTCGATGACCCGCTACGCGATGTGGCTGCTGCCGCTCGCCATCCCGTTCCTGGCGGCCTTCGCCGAGGCGGGCGCGTCGTTCAACATCCTGATGCTCGCGGTCGCCGCGGTCGCGTTCCCGCTGGCCGCCATCCTCTTCGATCCGGCCCAGCCCGAGCGCTACGTCACGCCTTCGCCGCAATCGGCCTGGCTCAACGACTGGCTGCCCGGCCGCTACCGGCAAACACCCGAAATTTTCTATGAGCGCCACCGGGCGACCGACGGCGGCGTCCATGGCTCGGCGGCCACCCCTGGATGTCAGACCATCCTCGTCGCGCGCAGCGACGAACAACAGCCCTGCCCGCTGACGACGCGGGAAGGTTCCGCCGCGCAAGCGCTGTTTGACGCTGGCTGGAATGCGGTCTGGATCACCCGCTCCGGCTTCAGCGGCTGGGGGGCGCCCGGCGTCGTCGGCGCGATCCGGAACGGCGCATGACCGAGCCGACGCGCCTGGCCACGACCGAACCGAACGGTCATCGACCCGATGACGTGGATGCCCAACCCGTCGCCGCGCCGGACCGGCTGACGCCACGCACTCAGGCGCTCCGGCGCTGGATGGGCATCGCCGGGCCGTATCTCGCCGCGCTCGTCTTGCTCGCGCTCGGCTATCTGCACTACGCGCCGGGCACGGCCTACCGGCTTTCGGCCGACGCCTACCGCGCCTGGGCGTTTCCGGCGTTCCGCTATTCCGACATCATCTGGCTCTATCTGCGCGACGGTCTGCAAAGCCGCCCTTTCCCCTATATCGACTATTCGCTCGAATACCCGCCGCTGACCGGCCTCATCTCCTACACGCTCAGTTACGCGCCCGATTTGCCGTCCTATTTCCGGCTGGCCTATCTGCTCCTCGCGGGGAGCGCGCTCGTCACGATCTGGGCGCTGAAACGAATTCCCGGCGCCAATCCCTGGTTCATCGCGCTCGCGCCCGCGCTCTTCTTCTACGCCGGCCACCAATGGGACCTGGCGGCGGTCGGCGTCACCGCCGTCGGCGTCCTCCTGACGGTGCGCGGCCCGGAACGATGGGGAATGGCCGCCCTCGCGGCCGGCGTCTCGCTCAAACTCTTTCCGCTGGCCTTCGTTGCCGCGCTGCTCCTCGACCGGCTCGTTCACCGTCGCTGGCGGTCGTTCATCTGGCTGAGCGGCATCGCCGCCGCGGTCACGATCGTCTGCAACCTTCCCTTCGCGCTGGCGGATCGCGATCGGTGGCTTTTCTTTTACACCTGGAATCGCGACCGGCTCGCCGATTCCGGCGTCTGGGTGCTCTTTCGCGGGGCGCCGACCGCCGCCTTGACCGAAGCGAGCATGCTGGTGGCGCTGGTCGGTGGGCTCATCATCGCCGGCGTCGCGTTCTGGCGCAAAGGCCCGCTGTTCGTTCCGTTCGGGGCGACGGCGCTCCTCTGGTGGCTGGCGGTCAACAAGACGTTCACCACCCATCTCATCTTGTGGGTCTTTCTCGCGATCGCGCTCCTTCGCGCCCCGTGGCCGCTCTGGGGCGCGGTCGTCGCGATCGATCTGGTGGGGTTCCAGCTCGGCAATTTTCTCAATCTCTACAACGTCGGCGATTACCATTTCGCCCCGTTGATCCGGAAAGCGGTCGAAAACGTCTACGATCCGTTCCAGATCGCCCGCTCGGTCGTGCTTTTCGCCGCGGTCGGCTGGGGCGCCGTCTTGCTCTGGCGGCGCGGGTGGCCGCTGGCGCCGCCGCAGATCGCCCTCGATCCGCCATGGCGCATCCCCTGGCCGAATTGGGCGCGTTCATGGGCCGGCGCGTCCACCATCGACCCGTCCGGGGTCGACCCGTCAGCATCGGTCGCGATCGGCGTCGGGCGTCGGTCAACTGCGAAAGAACGCTGCGTCGTGGGGTTTGGAGTGACGCTGGCGTTCGCCTCAGCTGCCGTCGTGATGACCTGGCCCTACGTTCTCCACCTCGGCGACGCCACCGTCGTCGGCTTCGATCCGCTGCTCCAGATCTGGCTATCGCGCTGGGTGCAGCACGCGCTCGCGACCAACCCGCTCCACCTCTACGCGGCGAACATCTTCTATCCGTTCGGGCAAACGCTCGCCTACACCGACGCCAACATCCCCGGCGCCTTGATCGCCGCGCCGATCGATTTCCTGACCAGCAATCCCCTGCTGACCAATTCGCTGCTCGTGCTCGCCACCTTCGCGTTCGCGGCGGCGGGCGTCTACGCGGTCGTCGTCCGCCTGACCGGCAACCGCGCGGCCGGGTTGCTGTGCGGCCTGGCCTATGCGTTTCTACCCTACCGCTACGTCCATCTCTGGCATCTGAACTGGCTGGAAAGCGCCTGGCTCCCCTGGATCGTGCTGGCGTTGCTGGCGACGATCGAGCGGCCGACGCTCCGACGCGGGGCGCTCCTCGGCGGGCTCAGCGCGATGCTGATCCTGACGAGTTTCTACTTCGCGCTGCAAATCGCGCTCGTCGCCATCGCGCTGACGCTCGCCGCGCTCGTCGCCCGACCGAGTTTGCGGCGGCCGGCGCTCTACCGCGCGCTCGGCCTGGCGGCGCTCGTCGTTGCCGCGCTCTGCATTCCGCTCGATCTGCCGTATCTCTCCGTCCAGCAAGACCAGGGGCTGGAGCGCACCCTTGCCGAAGCCGAGCAATACAAGGCGACGCCCGCCTCGTATCTGGCGGTCGCGCCATGGCAGACGCCGAATCCCCTCAGCCGGCTCTTTGGCGTCCATCCCGGCGAAAACCAGTCGTTGACGACCGTCGGGCAGGCGACGCACGCCGACGGCCATCGCCATCCCGAGATCGTGATCGAAGACGCGCTCTTTCCGGGCGGCGTCGCGGCGCTCGGCGCGCTCGTCGGCATCTGCTGCTGGCGACGAGATCGTTGGCTGCTCGTCGCGTTCGGCGCGGTCGCGGCCGTCGCGTTCACGCTGTCGCTCGGCCCGTCGTTGGGACCGCTCGACGGCAGCGGAATGCCGCTCCCCTACGCCTGGCTGTTCGACCATGCGCCGTTTTTCCGCGCGATGCGCGTGCCGGCACGCCTCGGCGGCCTCACGGGGCTGGCGATCGTCCTGCTCGCCGGTTTCGGTTTCGCCGCGCTCGGCGACGCGCTGGCGCGCAAACTGGCCCGGCGACCACGTTGGGCGCGCCCCGGCGCGGTCGCCGTCACGGCGCTCGCAAGCCTGATAATCCTGGGCGAACTTGCGGCAATCCCGATTCCCCTCGAAACGGTCGACCGCTCGCCTGCCGCGGCCGCCCCGTACGAATGGCTCGCCCAGCAACCGCCGGGGCCGGTGATGGAGTTTCCGGCCGAAAGCATCTTCGCCGATCCGGCCGGAACGAGCGTCCGCCGCCATTACGGCCTCGAGATGTTCTGGTCGACCCTCCATTGGGACCCGCTGGTGAACGGCAATTCCGGCTTCATCCCGCGCGCCTACAGCGATTTCATCGAACGCTTCGTCGGGCAACTTCGCCGGTCGGACGGCTCGCTGACGGGCCGCATCAGCCATGTCGACGCCGACAGCGCGGCGCTCTTGCAGCAACTCGGCGTGCGCTACCTCGTCTTTCACCGCGACCAATACCATCCGCAAGACTGGCCGGCCGTCGAAGCCGCGCTTCGCGGCACCGAGGCGTCGCTCGACAAGGTCGGCGACTTCGGCGACACGTCCATCTATCGTTTCCGGCAGCCGCTCCGTCCCGTGCCGGAGGCCGCCGTCTCGCTCTTCGCGCCGACGCTCCTTGGGCCGGACACGGCATGGGGACCCTGGGTCGTCACCGACAAGCCGGGCGATCTCCCGTCGATGCTGTCGCTGAGCCGACCGGCGACGCTGTCGACGACCTGGTACGACGCGGCCGGGCAATTCCTGCATCAATCGGCGGCGCGCATACCAATGCCGGTCACGACCACCGATCGTCACCTCGTCTGCGACAGCGCGCGCTGCCGCGCCTGGAACGACGGCGTTTTTCCGGGCGATCTGCCCGATCCAACGCCGCAGTGGCGGCCGACGGAGCCGGGGCACTACGTCGTGCGCGCGGCGTTGACCGGCGATCACCCGCTTGCGTGCAAGATCGACCTCGACATCGTCGACGACGCATCGCAAATCGAAACGCTGGCGCCGGACGAGCCGAACCGGTGGGCCGAATGCACCGAAGAGAGCGGCGTGCCGGTCAACAATCCGGGCGCGCCGCCCTTCCGCGCGCCGTCGCCGTCGATCACCTTCGTCGGCGGCAAGGCGGCCGTCGACGCGACGCTCATCGCTCGCCAGGACGAAACAGTCCAGGCCTGGTTTTTCCTCGCCACGCCCGGATCGATCGCGCCCTGGGATGATTATTCCTACCAGTCGCCGGTGATTCAGAAACTCGTGCCCGCCAACAATCCGACCGACTTCGACTGGCTCGTCCGCCTTGCCCCCGGCGTGCCGCCGGGCGTCTATGATCTGACGCTCTGGTTCCATCGGCAAACAGACGCCGGCTGGGAGCACGCGCTCGGCGGCGGCTACACGCTTGCCCCGGTCGTGGTCGACCCCGACGGGTCGGTCCGCTGGGCGGGTCCGGTTCGGCTGGCGCTCGCGTCGCCGACGCCGCCGCTTCTCACCGGCCGTGCGGCCACGCTCGATTTGAGCGTCAGCGGCACGTCGTCGCGGATCGCGTGCGATGCCGATTGGACCCTTCGGGTCGAAGGCCAGGCCGCGCCAGTCGCCGCCGGCCACGCTGGCGATTGCGCGTCGCCCCGGATCGACCTGCCGGAACGGGTGACGCCGGGACCCTACATACTCCAGATCACGGCCAGCGCCATTGAGGATGGCCAGAGGGCGCTGAGCGACGCCGTGGCGATGCCGGTAGTCGTCGGCGCGCCGGACCGACCCGGTTCGCCGCGTTAGCCCGGCCCACCGGTGCGCCGACCGTAGCATCCCGCCGGTGTTCAGGCGCTTTGCGCGGAAGCCAATGCCCCTTCCCGCGCAAGCAGCCTCTGTTTGCGTTCGACCCCGCAGCGGTAGCCGCCGAGGCCGCCGTCGGAGCGCACGACCCGGTGGCACGGCACCGCGACGACGACCGGATTCGCTCCGCAGGCGTTCGCGACCGCCCGGACGGCGCGCGGCTCGCCGATCCGTTCGGCCAGTTCGGCGTACGACACCGTTTCGCCGGGACGCACCTGCCGCAAAGCCTGCCAGACCCGCGCCTGAAACGCCGTGCCGCGCAGATCGAGCGGCAAATCGAAGGCGGCGCCCGGCCGTTCGATCAAGGCGACCACCCGCTCGACCTGGCCGGCGAAGGTCGCATCCAAGCCATCGAGCCGCGCCGCCGGAAAGCGCCGCCGCAATCGGTCGACCAACTCGTCCGCCGAGTCGCCCAGATCGATCGCGCAAATGCCGCGCGCCGTGGTCGCCACCAGCACCTCGCCGAGCGATGTCGACACGGTCGTGTAGCGGACGTCTTCCCCGGCGCCGCCTCTCCGGTAGATCGACGGCAGCATGCCGACCAGACGGTCGCCCGCTTCGTAGACGCGGCTGGGCGAGCCGAACCCGGCGTCGACGATCGAGGTGGTCACGTCGCTCCCCCGTTGCAGTTCCGTCCGCAGCCGCGCCGCCCGCCGCGCTTCGCCATAGGCGCGAGGCGACATCCCGACCGCCGCCGTGAACGCCCGCTGCAAATGCGACGGGCTGACCCCGACCTCGGCGCCAAGCGCCGCCAGCGTCACCGGCGCGTCCGCTTCGTC